>CAYFWR010000009.1:0-17234 GCA_964346865.1 uncultured Candidatus Saccharibacteria bacterium | reverse complement strand
GGAGCGCTTCGGGTTGCCATTACCCTAATTGTCGTCTTTTCCTTCCAACCTCTCCGCACCATTATCACTAGAATTACTGACAAAATTTTCTTTAAAGGCCGCTACGATCCTCAAAAACTTTTAGACCATCTAGGCGACATTGTTCGCTCCACCATTATCCTTATTGAACTTTTATACAAAGTGACTGACACCTTGATTAAAGAAATGCGGATAACTCGGGCGGTTTTTGTTTTAATAAAAGATGGCAAGATTTACGAAACTCAGGCCGCTGGCTACAAAGTAACCCCAGAGTTTAAATATAAAGAAATTTTTAGATTGGCCAAAAAGGAGATGGTAGTTTATGATGAGTTAGAGGAGGGAAGTCGCCTAAAGAATATGTTAAGAAGATATGAAGCAGCAATTTCGGTACCCTTAAAAACAGAAACAGAAGTGGAGGGTGTTTTACTTTTAGGCGAAAAAAGTTCCGGCGATATGTATTCTACTCAAGATATTCAGGTTCTTTCAATTCTGGCTCCAGAAATGGCGGTAGCGATTCAAAACGCCGAAGCTTACGAAAAACTCTCTCGCTGGAACGTCACTTTGCGAGCCGAGGTAAAACGCCAAACTCGAAAATTAGAGGAAGCTAACGAGCACCTAAAAGAGCTAGACAAAGCCAAAGACGAATTTATCTCCATGGCCAGCCATCAGTTGCGCACCCCACTTACTGCAATTAAAGGATATCTTTCTATGCTTATGGAAGGAGATGCTGGCGAAATCAAAATCTCCCAGTATGACTTTATCAACGAAGCTTTTCAAGGCGCCAACCGGATGGTAGGGCTTATTAATGATCTTTTAAATGTCAGCCGAATGGAGACGGGCCGATTCTTTTTGGAGCCAGTGTCAATAGATCTAAAAGTTATGATTCAGGAAGAAATTAACCAGCTGATTCAGCATGCCAAAGATAGAAATATTTATTTAAAATTTGAGCATAAGGAAGAAATTCCCAAAATTGAGGTTGATGAAAACAAAGTTCGGCAGGTAGTAATGAACTTTATTGACAATGCTATTTACTATACCAAACAGGGCGGAGTAACCGTAAAGTTGTATCAAAAAGGAGAAGAAATCTTTTTTGAGGTGCACGACACTGGGATTGGGGTGCCAGAAACCCAAAAGAAAAATTTGTTTTCCAAGTTTTACCGGGCTGACAATGCTCGCCGGGTAAGGCCCGACGGCACTGGTTTAGGGCTTTATTTGGCCAAAAAAGTAGTGGAGGATCATGGCGGAGAGATTATTTTTGATAGTGTCGAAGAAAAGGGCAGCGTTTTTGGATTTAGAATGCCAATAAAAACTAAGATAAAAAAAGAAAGCACCACTCCTCCGACAGCCGGGGCTTTAGAAGCTCAGATGAAGGGAAAGAAAGTAGATAGTAAATAGAAACTAAAAACTCTTCTTAGAAATTAGGGGGTAGTTATTAGACATCATTTTTTAGAAAGAACTAAGGCTTGCGCTTCGCGCAAGCCTTTGAGATTTAAAGATTAGATTGTTGACATCATTTAGATTTAAGATATTATAAAAATACTCTATTAACGTTAGTCCTTTGAGTTTAGGAGGTGGAAAACATGAAGAAATTTTTGGTCTTGGTTTTAATTTCTTCTTTGTTCTTTATAATTGCATGTAGTAGTGGTCCGGAAAGTACGGTCAAAAAGTTTTACAAAGCTTGGGTTAGAGGGGATCAAGAAACAGTACTAAGTCTTGTTGATCCTGAAGACAGACAGTTAGCCGAGACCGGATTTAAAGTTGTTGGTGCTGGATTGAGAGGGAAACTAGAGAATTTTACCACAAAAATTGAGTCTAATAATGGTAAGAATGCAATTGTTGTTACTTCAGGAACCTTAAATGGGAAGGAGTTTTCTGGGAAGGCATATTTAACAAATATTGATGGTAAATGGTATATTGACGTTCCTTAATTTTTTCTAATCTAGATCAAAAGCGCAAGGAGTAAGCTTGCGCTTTTTATATATATTAGGGTTATCTTTCTTAGAAAAAATTAGGGCTTGCGCCTTAGGCGCAAGCCTTTTAAATTAGATCATAAAGAATCTCAAAAGGGGATTAGTAGTTGCCAGATTAACTGTCGATTCACTGATATCTTTGGTTATCTGCCAAAACCGGGTCCAAAAAGTAATTTTAATCTCATATTCCTTTCTGGTTATGTTTCCGGCGCGATCTTTGGAAATTAAGATCAACTTTAGCGGCTTTTTGGACAATTCTTTTGTTCGAAAGGTCTTTTTGGTCAAAGATTCTTTAGTCTGATAAACTATTTTCTCTAGTCCATCAGTTAAAATAATTTTATTTTCTTTGAGATGTTTGTCAGTTCCTTTAAAATTGACCTTGATCTTGTCGTCAAAAAGCCCTGGTAGTTTAATTTGAATGTCTTTGATTTGCGGCTTCGTGCTATCAACAATGATTTTTTTGACAACAAACGAAGAATTCCCAACACCATCAGAAGCATCTACCCCCAAAAGATATTCACCATCTTTTTCTGGTTTCCATTTGACATTGATATTTGTCTTTGGCTTTTTGTTAATACTTATCGGCTTCCAGTAACTTTTCTTTGTTCCAAAGTAGAAACCGACATAAGAAACTCCAGAGAGCTCATCTGTAATATTGGCAGTAAGATTTAAGGGCCTTTTGTGGTATAAAGGAAGATTAAATTTGATTTTCGGTCCCAAGATGTCAACTTGAGACTTACTGATCAATTTAACCCTTTCTCCTTCAAGGGGAACTTCAATCCCCTTTATTTTGACTTTCCACTTGCCAGGAGTAGGATAGTTTAGAATTAGGAATTCGTGACTATCACCACTTGAGTAGTAAATATCAGAGCTTTTTTCTGGATTGATTTTTTTACCATAAGGGTCAGTAAGTTCGATTTTGAATTTGCTACCATCCCAGAATTCACCAATAATTTCTTTTAGAGTCCCAGGGGCAATATCCAAAAGCTCTTCAAATTCTTCCCCAGACTTTTTGAACTCATAAGTCTTTTCAAAATCACTTTCTTGACTCGGGGTAAGCTGGTCGCTTAAATACAATAAAGTGTTTATTTGAGAGTTTTGAGGATCTGATTCATAAATTTCTTTAGAGAGTTTACCGCCTGTCTTTTCGGTCATCTCTTGTAGGACTTCCCAGTTTTCGGGTGGAACTGGAATCGGATAGATTTTGATATTTCTTTCTCCATAGCCAGTTAGAATATCCTCATCTATTCTTAAAGAAATCATCCCTGGGTCGTTTCGACCATCAGTCAGAATATAGACAATCTTTTCTTTGGCATTTTGAGGGTTTAATTTTCTAAACCCATAGCCTAACGCTTCACTAAGATCATTGAGGGTACTACACAAGAAAAAGGAACTTTCAGGATTAGGTAACAGGGTTTTGATAACTTTTTTTAAGTGAGTTTTGTCGGCATCAGTTTCTATTTTTAAACCTTCAATTAAGGGAGTGACTTTGGTGGTAAAAGAAGCAACCCAGACCTTTGTTCCTGGCTCCAAAAGATCAACCCAAAGATCAATAACACTTCCCGTTGCTTTGATGTTGTGTTCTCCATACCAGTAAAAGTTGTCTATAAGAAAAAGAGCAGCTCGGTTGACTTGAGATTTTTGTGGTGGAGTCGGCTGGGGAACGGGTTGAGGAGTTGGAGAAGGAGTAGGACTGGGTTTAAAAGAATCTGGGACTAGCCCCATAAAATGGTCGATATTATCAACAATATAACCCTCGTTTTTTAAAGTAGTTTTCTTCCCGCCTAAAGGATCGATAATGTCGTAGGTATCGCCATTTTTCCCGACGACAACCACAAAGTGCATCCCGATTTTATTAGTATGAACCTTTAAGATAGTAGGGCGACCATTAGCAAGACCTTCATCCATTTGGGCAAAATTAAGATCGGCACTGACTTTGTAGATGGCTCCTTGGGTATATTTACTGACGATTGCCACATCCATGTTACCACCGTTAAAAAATCCGCCGTTTTCAATCATCCAATCATTCAAAGTCAGAGGATCAACTGGATAGCCATAATAATTTAAAAGCATCGCAGTAGAAGTGAGAAGACAACCCCAATCTTTTATCGGTAAGTTCGTTGAATCAAGTAGTTTCTCTCCCCAAGCCGGATCATCTTGGGCATAAATTACCGACAGATCAATTCCAAAAGCAAGATGCAAAGAAGAGAAAAGTATAACCAGTACAAGAAAAGAAACAAAGACAGTTCTTTTCACCTAAATCAGCCTCCTTAATCAGCTCTGAATTTTTATGTCAAAGAACTTCTATAAATTTATAGTAATGTTCTTAAATAAGCTAAGATTCCCGAAAGGATTAAAACAACAGTTGCTAAAATTAACCCAAATAAAAAAAGTTTATTTTTAAAAAGATTTTTGAGCATTGTAAAATTATTATCAATTAAAAAAGAGCTTGTGTAAAGTCTGTTAGATGTTCTCTATCTAAAGGGCAAGCCTCTACTAATCATTTTTTTTCTTCTTAGATTTGTGGGAGTTACGATCTCTCACATTTGCCATTAGCTATTAGCCAATCAGGGGCCTAATCCTTCTAGAGTTTCTAGCCAATTGGTTCTTTTAAGCATTGCTTCTTGGATTTCAGGCGAGGCTTTTTTGGCCAGCCTTCCTGAGTTATCGGTGGCAACAATATCGTATGTTACTGTATATTTTGGTTTTTTAAGTCCTAGTCTTTTTGCTTCTGTAAGACAATTGTCTTTAAAAGCCACACATTCTTTGGCGATTTTTTGCCAATTCTCTAAATTCTCGTCATATTCACAATCTATTTTTACAATCACCCCAATCCCTTGAGTAACATTGGCCGAGAATTGTTGGTCGAAAACAAAGTTTCCCATTGAATAGATAATTGGTTTTCCTTTATAACTTTCGGTGTCTTGGACTACATGAGCTCCTTTTCCAATAACAGCATCAGCCCCTCTGTCAATCATCGCCCTAAAATAAGATCTTTGAAGTTCATCAGCGACTATTTCGTATTCTTTACCCTGAATGGCGTAAACAAAAGTTGGGAAAATGTCAGTATATTTTTTAATTTCGTCAAGCTGGTTTTCGGTTGGAAGTTCGAAAGTATTGTGGTATCCGCACATAGTAATTGGGATATAAAATTCCTTTATTTCGTAGTTTGTTTCCTTTACATTTTCATAATCGGTGTTATTTAAAAATGCTTTTGCGGGGATAGTAACTACCTCACAGATTTTGTCCGTTATATTTTTGTTATAGTGTCCAAAATATTGGATCCCTGATTCGGCAAGATAGTTTCTGGTTTGCTCGAATCCCACCAAACCGTTTTGGTTTCCTGTATGACTGTTGGCAAGACTAAAGATATTAAACCATTTTTTTACTTCGGTTAAATAATTAGGAGTGCAGTTAAACATTAGAGTATCATTTTGTAGTGACGAAGGAACTTCTTTGTCGGTTATAGGACAATTTAGACTACCGATCCAGGCCTGGAAATTTTCTCTTTCAAAAGAGCTAAGGCCCGAAAACGGATACTTTTCTTTAAGATCACTTGCTTTTGACCAGTCGTTTATGTAACGACCCCAAAAAACATCCCCAAAATACATTTTAGTTACCTGGAGTTTATCTGGTTTTTTTGTGACAATTTCTTCTTTGGTGGGCATTTCAGAAGTTTTTTCATCTTTTGAGCCTTTTAAATTCAAACTCAGGTAGCCTATAAGTAAAGCTAGTCCTAAGATAATAAGCAATGTAAATAGTTTTTTCACCGTTATTTCTTACCTGTTAGTTAGGTAAATTATCTCACAGGGGTAACTAACTTATTATATAATATAGTTGTTGGTTTATGATAGTTTTTGACTTCTTCTCAGAATATATACAAATCCTAAAAGGGTTGAAAACAAAGCTTTTTTATGGTAAAATTTTCCAGTAATATATTAGGTGAGGGGCCATCGTCTAGCCCGGTCTAGGACACCAGGTTTTCATCCTGGCAACAGGGGTTCAAATCCCCTTGGCCCTACCAAATCTTTTTTTCTTAATTACAAAGCCGAAGACGAGGCCGCGGCCTCGTCTTCATTTATTTTTATTTTGTTTTAAACTATTTAATCAAACATCCGTATCTTCTTCTTTTGTTCCATCAGGCTTTTCTATGATTATTTTCCCGACTATTGGTCTGAGGCGATATCTCCCTCCGGAGTAAACTGTAGAAGCAACAGCATCAAAGTCAACAGTAATTGTGGTTGTCCCACCTTCTTCTATCTTGAATTCTCGAACTATTTTTACCATATTTCTTTGACCAGAAATTTCTAAATTAACTGTTTTTCCATCTTGGGTAACCCCAGTAGCCATGGAGATAAAAAGGCGAATTTGAGTATAGTGACCAGCAGCCAGGCTGGTAATTCCTAATTCTTCTGTAGCCCCACCGCGATTTTTAAGATCAATAAGATCGAAACTGGTGTCAGATAAATTCAAAGTCTCCCATTTGTCAACCTTTTCACCTTCTTCTTTACTTTCGTCTTCTTTTGGACTTGGACTTGGCGAAGGAGTTGTTTCTGACTTAACTTCTGTGTCTTCTAAATCTTCTACCCCAGCCAATTGAGCTAAGTGGACCTCAGCGTGGGAAATATTAATAATTAGACTGTCCAGTTCAGTAGAAGTCTTTTCTTTTTTATTTTTTGGAGATGGGGAAGAAGTTGGCTTGGGATCAGTGATAAGAACTTTTAAAGTCCCCTTTTTGGCAGTTTTTGGAAGGTCACTAGACTCGGAATAATTAAGAGATGTTACAGCTGGACCTAATGGAGTAGCTGGAGTTTCGACACTAGAAATTGGAGTATCTTTGAAAAGATCAAGAAAGATTTTAGCAGGCGAACCCCAAAAATAGATAACGAGAGTCAATGTTACGATAAGAACCAAAATAAAAGGACTGGTTACCAAAAGTAACTTTTTGTTATCTAAGTTTTTTTTAAGCATTTTCACCTCCTTTCTAACTACGAATTAAAATCGCGAATATTCTCAAGTTCTCCCTAATTATTTTATTTCGAGTTTATTAAAAAATCCGAGATGTAATTAGTGATAAAAATTAGCGACTATAAAGTACTTATGCTGGTAATTTTTATTTAACATTAGCACTTTGGGTTTGTCAAGAACTTTTTATAAAAAAAGCCCTTTTTTGAGCAAGAAAGTTGTTCGAATGAACGAGAATCCTGACTCATAAAGGACCACAATTATTTTTCTGTATTGATTTAATAACTGACTTAAATAGTTATTTTGCTCTTTTTATCTCGGCGCCAACTTTTTTTAGTTTTTCCTCAATATTCTCATAGCCGCGCTCTATAGTCTCGGCATTTTCAATTTCAGAGATTCCATTAGCGATCAAGGCGGCTAGAATTAAAGTTACCCCCGCCCTAAGGTCCAAGCTTTTTATTTTCTTTCCAAAAAGAGGAGTCGGACCTTTAACGGTAGCCCGGTTGATATTTTCGATTGTGGCATCGGCCCCCATTTCATTTAATTCTCGGAGATAGTTTAGTCGCTCACTGTACATAGTTTCAAAAACAGAGCTAATTCCATTAGCTTGAGTCATAAGAACCGAAAATGGAGCTTGAAGATCAGTGGGGAAAGCCGGATAAACTGAGGTTCTGATTTTTACGGCATTAAAATTTGTTGAGGGACAGATAGTAATCGAATTTTTGTTAGTCTTAAAGTTAACCCCAGCTTCTTTTAATTTATGGAAAAAAGTATCAAGATGTCTTGGCTCACAGCTAACAATCTTAATATGGCCATGATTGATAGCTCCCAAAATTGCCCAAGTGCCAGCTTCAATCCGGTCCGGGATTACCAGATGTTTGGTTCCTTTTAAATTTTTTACCCCCTCGACTTTAATAGTATGAATGCCATCAACTTTTATTTTAGCCCCCATTGAATTCAAAAATTTAGAGAGATCTTCGATTTCTGGCTCTAGGGCAGCCAATCGAATTTCAGTAGTTCCAGGGAGAAGACTGGCAAAAATCAAAATATTTTCAGTGCCAGTAACACTCATCTCGTCTAAAATTACCACTCGTTTTTTAGCTTGAGATTTTTCTTTAAATTCAAAAATAAAATATTCACCCTCTTTTCTTACCTTTACTCCAAGTCTTATAAAAGCATTTAGGTGAGTAGTAATCGGGCGGGCGCCGATAAAACAGCCGCCGGGCAGAGGAATTTTTACTTTTCCAAATCTAGAAAGGAGAGGAGCGACTAAAAGAACTGAAGCTCGCATCCTTTTAACCAAAATTCTATTAGGATCTTTATATTTAATATTTTTAGGATCAACTTCTAGAACGTTATTAGAAAAATTGGCTTTAACCCCTAGTCCCTTAAGAATTTTTAAAAGATTTAATACATCAGTAATTTTAGGAACATTTTTTATAATACTTTTTTGGTTTGCCAGAAGAGAGGCGCAGATAATCGGCAAAGCGGCATTTTTGGAACCACTGACTCTAATTTCGCCGCTTAATTTTTTCCCGCCAGTAATAATCAATTTTCCCATAGCTTAGACATTATACAAAGTCAAATATAAAAAATCAAATATCTCCCGACGACTACATTAAAAAATAATATTAATGTTGTCGGGATCCTCCGATGGAGTCCGATACTCGTCCTCATCGGAGTCATCGGGCCGATTTCTTTAATTTTGAAAATATTAATAAAAACATCGGGAAAAATAAAAGTCAAAGATTAAGAATTCATTTTAATTTCTAAATCCGAAATCCTAAACAAATTCCAAGCCCTAAATCCCAGTATTTTTAGATTCGTATCAATTTGTAATTCGTAGTAAATTTACCATTGTCTTTCTATTTTACTTATGTTATATTGTTTATGATTTATAATCATTAGGGGAAAGATGAAAGTTGCTATTAATGGTTTTGGGAGGATTGGGCGGCAGGTTTTTAAAGCTCTCCATGAGAATTATCCTAAACTTGAGGTAGTAGCAGTTAATGATTTGACTGATAGTGCCACCTTAGCCCATCTTTTAAAATATGATTCTAATTATGGTGTCTTTTCGACTAAAATTGAGGCCAAGAAAGACACCTTAATTGTTTCTGGTAAAAAAATATTAGTTCTTTCCGAAAAAGATCCAGTAAAATTGCCTTGGAAGAAACTCAAGGTTGATATTGTAATTGAGTCAACTGGATTTTTTACCGATGCCAAACAAGCTAAAGCCCATCTTACAGCTGGTGCAAAAAAAGTTATCATTACTGCTCCAGCTAAAAATCAGGATGTCACTATTATTTTAGGCGTTAATGAAGAGAACTATAATCCTAAAGAACATAAAATTGTTTCTTGTGCTTCTTGTACTACCAACTGCTTAGCTCCTTTGGCTAAAGTAATTTTAGATAATTTTGGGATATCCAAAGGATTTATGACCACTACTCATTCTTATACTAATGATCAGAAAATTTTAGACCTGCCTCACGAAGATTTGCGTCGGGCCCGAGCCGCCGCCTTAAACATTATTCCCACTACAACTGGAGCGGCAAAAGCAATTTTTGAAGTCATTCCAGACCTTAAAGGGAAAATGGATGGCATGGCGCTTCGGATACCAACCCCAACTGTTTCTATAACCGATTTAGTAGTTTTAACCGAAAGAAAAACGACTATCGAAGAAGTAATTACTGCTTTTTCTAAAGCAGCAGAGGGAAAAATGAAAGGAATTTTAGCGGTTTCAACTGAGCCTTTAGTCTCTATAGATTATAAAGGAAATAGTTTTTCCTGCATTTTTGATGCCGGGCTAACAAAAGTTATTGATGGTAATTTAGTTAAAGTAGTTGGCTGGTATGATAATGAATGGGGCTATTCTTGTCGAGTGGCTGATATGGTAAAACTTATGAGCTCAAAGAAATAATTATATTTATCTGACTTCGGATCGAAGCTTGAGAATATAGGAAAGAGGTGATAAACGGAGGTTTATCGCTTTTTAAATTTTAAAGGAGGTAAGTGATGCAAGTTTTGGCAGAAAGAAATACTCCTTTAGGCTGGGGTCGAGATTTTTTGAAAAAGTTGGGTTTTGAGGTAACGACTGAAAGTTCTTCTAGTGGCTACTTCTATAATAGATATGTAGACTTTAAGGCTGGTTTTAGGTTTGATATTTTTAGTACTAATTCTGGGATCTTATTCAGGATTTTTAACAAAAGCCTGGTTCTAGTCGACTTAGCTCAAGAGAAAAGCTTTTGTACCATTGCTTCTTGGCGATTTTTTAAAGCTAATCCCTTTTTTTTCGAAACTCTAACTTTCAAATGTGTTTATCCTGAAAATGAGATCTCAAAAGTACCAGGGGATTGGCAGAGAAAAAGCTATTTTCAAGATATTTTTGCTGATCCTAAGATCTTAAAAGAAGCAATAAAAAGATTAACCCAAGAACTAAAAAAGATCTCAGATGTTAAACAGAAATTTAATGAAGGAGTTCAGTTTACTATTAGTCTGGAGAATTTAAAGGAGG
The DNA here is from genome assembly GCA_964346865.1 of uncultured Candidatus Saccharibacteria bacterium. Classification (GTDB taxonomy): domain Bacteria; phylum Patescibacteriota; class CPR2; order CAYFWR01; family CAYFWR01; genus CAYFWR01. The sequence goes on along the minus strand of CAYFWR010000009.1, from coordinate 6,770 downwards.
TGGCGGTGTGAACTCGGTGACTATTGCTCGGATGAATTTTCGGATTAAAATAGGAAAGTGGTTTTCAAAAACAGTTGGTTTTCTTGTGCTTTCCTTACTTCTTTATGTTGGAAACCAGATTTGGCCTTCTCAAATATGGTTTGTGAGTTTACTTATTGTTGTATTTATTGGGGGGTTGAAATTGGTGGTTAGATGGGCCAACAGTTTTCCTCCAATAAAAGGAAGGGGGATAACTAATGTGTGAAAAAGGTTGTTCCGAATATTGTCAAACGGGCTGGGATTTCTGTACAGCATTGCAAGTTGAAGAAAAAGATAATCAGGGGGAAGAAGCGTGATTTTTAAGAATTAACTCTGGCTTGACCCAAACTTATTTGTGGTTTTATTATCACTCCCTAAAATTTATGGGTCAGGCCAGTTTTTATTTGGGTTTAAATTTGACAGATAGAATTTATACTATAATAATTGTTAAAGAGGTTTATCCTGAGTAAAATCGAAGAATTTATTCTGAGATAATTCAAAGGGTTAAGATGAGGCTAAAAACAATCAAAGATATTGATGTTAAAGGGAAAAGAGTTTTGGTGCGGGTCAATTTTGATGTGCCGCTCGTAAAGGTACGAAATCCTTCAAAAAGTTCTAGAGGGAAGAGTGTAAAAGATAAAAGTACTAGTGTTGGAATTGGTGATGATTGGCGGATTCAAGCTCATTTGCCAACGATTCAATATCTTTTAAAGAAAAAAGCTACAGTAGTTTTAATTTCTCATCTAGGTCGTCCTAAAGGTAAGAAAGATAAGAAGTTAAGTCTTTCTCCCATTGCCCAGAAATTGGCTAAAATTTTGAAAATCAAGAGTCAAAATATCAAAGTTTCAAAGTATCAGGAATTCCCAGCTTTTAAAATTACTCCTAATTTAATTCTTTTAGAAAATATTCGCTTTTATCATGGGGAAGAGAAAAACGACGGCAAGTTTGCTAAGTCTTTATCAAAATTGGGTGACATTTTTGTCGAAGACGCCTTTGCTTGTGCCCACCGAGCTCATTCTTCAACTGTTGGGATTACCAAATATCTTCCTAGTGTAGCTGGTTTTCTTTTAGAAAGAGAGATAAAGACTTTATCAGAGGCGATTTCAATTCCTAAAAAACCTCTAGTTGTAATAGTTGGTGGAGCCAAAATCTCAGACAAAATTAGCCTTTTTTATAGTCTAATCGAAAAAGCTGATATTTTGATTGTTGGTGGAATAATGGCCTCGACTTTTCTTAAGTCTCAAGGAGTCGAAATCGGCCAATCATTGGTAGAAGATAGGTATTTAGATGAAGCTGACGAAATTTTGAGAGAGGCTGAAAGTAAAGGAGTAGAATTTTTAATTCCAGATGATGTAGCTTGTGTTAAAAAGATCAGCGAGGATTTTGAAGTAGAAAATAAAGATTTAGTAGAGATTGAAAACGATGATATTATTGTCGATATCGGTCCAAGTACTATTAGTAAAATTGCAGAGCCGATTAAATTTGCCGGCACTATTATTTGGAATGGACCATTGGGAGTAACGGAAATTAAGCAGTTTAGCAAAGGATCCGAATCGGTTGCCAAAATGATTATTGAAGGCAAGGCTAAAAGTATTATCGGTGGCGGCGACACCATTGCTTTTATTGATAAATTAGGAGTTAAAAATCAGTTTGATTTTGTGTCCACTGGTGGTGGAGCAATGCTTGAATTTTTGGAGGGAAAAGAATTACCAGGGATAAAGGTGTTGAGAGACTAAATTGACCTAAATTAATTGCAATACTCCTATAATAGTTTTATAATGTTTATGTTAACTAGGTTTTGTTATGGATAAAAAGAAGTTAATTGTCGGTAACTGGAAGATGTCTACTGTTGTGCCAGAGGCAACAGTTTTGATTGAAAAATTCAAAAAAGAACTTATTAATTTAAAAAAGACCGAAGTTATTTTTTGTCCTTCCTTTATCGATCTTTATACTGTCTCTAGAGAATTACAGGGGACGGATTTTAAATTGGGAGCCCAGAATATTTTTTATGAGGAAGAAGGAGCTTTTACTGGCGAGATCTCACCACTTATGATTAAAGGCTTTTGTGAATATGTTATTATTGGGCATTCCGAACGCCGAATCTTTTTAGGAGAAACTGATAAGATGGTTGCCAAGAAAGTGGTAGTTGCTGTAACTCATGAAATTACTCCGATAGTTTGTGTTGGGGAAACACTTCATGAAAATGAAGATGGATTGGGTAAACGAGTTGCTATTAGTCAGCTTGAGGCCGCTCTTCATTTTGTAACTCCTTCAGAGATCGCCAAAATTATTGTTGCTTATGAACCAGTTTGGTCAGTTGGCACTGGCAGAGCCTGTAACCCAAATCAAGCGGAGAAAATGATTAAAAATATTCGAGATTCAATTTCACTTTTATATGGCAAAAAGGCAGGAGATTTAATTAGAATATTATATGGCGGGAGTGTTAATAAGAAGAATATTTCTTCTTATTTAAAAAAGAAAGAGATTGATGGAGTGTTGGTAGGAAGAGCCTCAACAGTTTACGATGAATTTGTAGAGATTGTAAAAGCCGCTGAGAAAGTTGGGGGGAAGAGAAAAAAGGGTAAGAAGTAAAAAATTTTAATTCCTGAGTTTTTATTATGCTTGTTTCATCAAAAGAAATCTTAAAAAAAGCGCGAAAGGGGAAATATGCTGTTCCTCATTGTAATACCTCAACTTTAGAGATAACTCGAGCAATTGTTAGAGTGGCGAAAAAAATGGATTCTCCAATAATTTTAGCAACCTCTGAGGGAGAGGTGAGTTATCTGGAACCATATTCCCTTATTGCTTTAGTAAAGATTTTAAGTCGAGAGATCGGGATTGATTTGGTAGTCCATCTGGATCATGCTAAAAATATCGAGATTGTTCGTTCTTGTCTTAAAGCTGGCTATACCTCGATTCATATCGATGGTTCCGAAAAGCCTTATGAAGAAAACGTGGCCTTAACTGAGGCAGTGGTTAATTTAGCTAAGGAAACTGAGGCTTCAGTTGAAGGAGAGCTGGGACAAATTGAATCTCATTATTATAAATCATCAGGACAAACAAAGCTTGATGGATCAATATTTACTGATCCGACAATGGTTGACAACTTTGTAACTCGGACAAAAATTGACTCTTTGGCGATCTCTGTTGGGACAATTCATGGCGCTTACAAAGGAGAGACCAAAATTGACTTTGAGAGATTAAGAGAGATTTCCCAAGCTACGGATCTCCCGTTAGTTTTACACGGAGCTTCATTAGTAAAAGAAGAAGATTTAAAGAAAGCTATTAGTTTTGGGGTCTCAAAATTTAACTTTAATACTGAGTTAAGATTGGCTTTTACTAATACTTTAAAGAAAATTTTGAGCGAAAAACCAGAAGAATATGTTCCTTATAAATTTCTGCCAACAGTTATCCAAGCAGTAGAAAAAGTAGTGGAAGAAAAGATTAGATTTTGTGGGAGTGGAGGAAAATTATAGAAGTTGTAGATTGTAGCTAAAGTTATTAGTGTTAAAATTTGGATTAAAAGAGCTGTTTTTAAAGGCTCTTTTATTTTTTAAAAATAGGGTTGACGGCATAAGAACTTTTACTTACAATGTAACCATAAGAATAAAAATCCCTAAATTTACCTGCCCGCCGGCTGGCGGGAGTTCAAAATAAAGCCAAAATCGAATAAAAAAATTATACAAAACTAAAAAACAAAAATGGCGGAAATAAAAAACATTCTTTGGTTTTCTGAGGTAGATAAGTCTAATATTCCTGAAGTTGGAGGAAAGGGAGCCAACCTTGGAGAACTTAAAAAGGCTGAGATACCGGTGCCTGACGGTTTTATTGTTACGGCAGCGGCTTATTTTTTATTTTTAGAAAAAACTGGACTTGAGACAAAAATTGCCGAAATTTTAAAAGGGTTAGATCGAGAAAATTCTAAAGATCTTCAAGCTCGAGCCAAAAAAGTCCAGGAAGAAATCAAAAAAGCCCATATACTCCCGGAGCTCATTTCGGAAATTATTCAAAATTATAGGAAGCTTTGCCAAGCCATAACTGGTAGTCAGAATAAAGACATTTTTGTTGCTGTTAGATCTTCAGCTACTGCCGAAGATTTGCCTGACGCTTCTTTTGCTGGTCAACAAGCAACTTTTTTAAATATTAAAGGGCCTGAAAATGTCGTTAAAGCGGTTCAAGACTGTTGGGCCTCACTTTTTGAAGCCCGAGCGATTTATTACAGAGAAGAAAAGGGGTTTGATCATTTTAAGGTTGGGATTGCTGTGCCAGTTCAAGAGATGGTAGAGGCTGATAAAGCCGGAGTAATGTTTACTATTGATCCGGTCAAAAACGACAAGACAAAAATTGCTATTGAAGCTGGTTTTGGTTTGGGGGAAGCAGTAGTGTCGGGTTCAATTACCCCAGATCGATATTTAGTCAATAAAGAAACTTTTGAGATTACCGACAAAGAGGTTAATCCCCAAGATTTTATGATTGTAAAAAAAGATGAAAAGAACGAAAAGATAACTCTTGATCCTCAAAGAGCAAAAGAACAGAAGTTAACTGATAAAGAAATTATTGAATTAGCCAAAATCGGCAAAAAAATTGAGGATCATTACAAGTTTCCTCAAGATACTGAGTGGACTATTTATAAAGATAAAATCTATATGGTTCAATCTCGACCGGTGACTACTATTAAAGAAACCCCAGAAAGCCAAGAGAAAGAAGCTGAAACTTTAGGGGCGGTGGAGGAGGGCGCCTCTGAAGCTTCAGTTGAGACTAGTAGTAAAGGAATAGATATTAATCAGGCTGAAGTAATCTTAAAAGGAGCAGCGGCTAGCGTAGGAATGGCTTCAGGACCAATAAAAATTATTTTTAGTCCTGATGAAATTGACAAGATTAAAAAAGGCGACGTTTTGGTGACGGTAATGACTACCCCAGACTATGTTCCGGCAATGAAGCGAGCCGCCGCAATTGTTACTGATAAAGGCGGTCGAACCTGCCACGCAGCGATTGTCAGTCGAGAGTTGGGGATCCCCTGCGTGGTCGGAACCAAAAGTGCCACCACTACTTTAAAAATAGTTGATGTTGTAACAGTTGATGGTAGTAAGGGGTTGGTTTACAAAGGGGCTGTTAAGGCTCAAGAGCCAGAGCTTGGTATCCAGGGCCCAACAGCGGTCCAATCAGCGCCGGTAACGGCCACCAAAATCTATGTTAATCTTGGCGAGCCAGAACTAGCAGATAAAATTGCAAGGATGAATGTTGACGGAGTAGGACTACTTCGAGCTGAATTTATTATTGCTGAACAAATTACAGAACATCCCAAAAAGATGCTTAAAGAAAGCCGAGGTGAAGAATTTACCAATAAGTTAGCCGAAGGACTGGAAACCTTTGCTCGAGCTTTCTTTCCGCGCCTTGTAGTTTACCGGGCTACTGACTTTAAGACTAATGAATATCGAAATCTCCCTGGTGGAGAAGAGTTTGAACCAGAAGAAGGGAATCCAATGATCGGCTATCGCGGCTGTTTTCGATATCTTAAAGATCCAGATGTATTTAAGTTGGAATTAGCCGCAATCAAAAAAATTAGGGAAAACTTTTCTAATCTTCATTTAATGATTCCTTTTGTCAGAACTCTTGAGGAATTTGCTCAAGTTAAAAAGATTGTTAGTGATTTTGGGCTTAGTAAGACCCAAGATTCTGATTTTAAGCTTTGGATAATGGTTGAAGTACCATCTTCAGTCGTTTTAATTGATAAATTCTGTCAAATGGGGATTGATGGTGTCTCCATTGGCTCTAATGATCTAACTCAATTAACTTTGGGGTTAGATAGAGATTCCGATCTTGTTGCTGAAGAATTTGATGAAAGAAACGAAGCAGTTCAAATTCTTTTAAAGCAGACTATTGAAACCTGTAAAAAATATGGAGTTACCTGTTCGATTTGTGGCCAAGCTCCCAGTGTTTATCCAGAAATTTGCGAAAAATTAGTTAGTTATGGGATTACTTCTCTTTCTGTTAATCCCGACGTCATTGATTCTACCCGCCGTCTGGTAGCCTCCATAGAAGAGAAACTGCTTTTAAAGGAGTTGGGAGAAGTTAAAGAAGAGCTAGAAGAAGTTGAAGAAAGATTAGAAGAAAAAGAGTTATAATAAGTTATAGTTATAATAAATAGAAGAATTATCATAAGAGGAGAAAAATGAATTGTCCAAAATGTGGGAAGGAATTAGCTGATTTGAGTGGAGAGTATTTCTGTTCTGACTGCGGAATAGAAATTTCGGATAGTGGAGAAGCAATCCAGGATAAAGATAACCAGCCAGCTCTTGAACAAAAGATAGATGAAAAAGAGTTTTATGAGGATGTTGATGGAGAAAAACATGGGATTGTTTCTGATGGGAATAAAGAGTTAGATTAGAATCTCTAAAAAAATTTGGTTTTAAATAGTAATGACTATATAATTGTAGGGCGGTAAAAAAGAGATTTATGCCCAAAATAAAAGATATAAAAGCTCAAGAAATTTTAGACTCAAGGGGGAATCCGACAATTGAAGTTTGTGTTACTCTTGATGATAATTCAATTGGAGTTGCCTCTGTTCCGCAGGGAGCTTCCACTGGCAAAAATGAAGCTTTGGAACTAAATGATGGTAATCCAAAGCGATATTTTGGCTTAGGGAAAGAAAAATCTGTCCAAAATGTGAACAAAAAAATTACTCGGTCTCTAAAGGGTAAGGAGGCGACAGATCAAAAGAAAATCGATCAGACTTTAATTAAGTTAGATGG
>CAYFWR010000008.1:14850-22435 GCA_964346865.1 uncultured Candidatus Saccharibacteria bacterium | reverse complement strand
TTATCAAAACTTTTCTTTTAAATCTTGCTAAATAAGCTCCTAAATTAATAGCAGTCGTAGTTTTACCTACTCCTCCTTTTTGATTAGCAATGACAATAATGTGAGACATAACTATTCGCTGTTAGCTATTGGTTATTTGCTAAGTGTGTGGCACAAATAGTATAACAAAGGTTTTAAGATGATAAAAGAAAATTACTCAAACTTTACTCATTAAAGCTCTAAGATAGCGATTTTGGCGCCAAAAAGCCAATCGTCCAATAAGATACGCCAGCCAATTCTGATTTTTTTTCTCTAAATGGATGATCCCAAGGTCAATCATTACCAATCTATTCTTGGCAACAACCACATTGTTAACCCAAAATGGCCCAAAAACAAACCCTAAGGTTCCATAAAAATCCCAAGAAACACCAATATCTCTTATCATTTTATTATTACAGCTGATCATGTTGGAAAACTGCTTTTTTACAAAATCATTTTTTCTAATCAATTTTGGGGTCAGTTTTCTGTTTTTTAGTCTTGACTGAATCATTGAATATGACCGGCCATCAGAAGAAAAAACAATCTCTGTTGGTAAAAGATAGTCTTTAAAATATTCTTTTAACTCAAGATGGGATTCTTTAATGGAATTAATATATTTTTTTCGATTCAAAAGATAGCGCAAACCAAAAGGAGTTTTAATAACTTTATCTTTACCGTAGGCCCTAATAATATTTTCTCCTCCAATCGCCAAAACCCGACCAATTTTTTCTTTATCAATAATCATAGGTATTATTATAACAGAGATTAAACTAAAATATAGCCTTCATTAAGTACAAAATAAAAAGGTGTGCGGTTAAGGTACGCACTGAGGAGAAATCCTCTTACCTGATAAAAATTTAGGAGTTATGTTGTCGCATCTTTCTAAGAATCTCTTTCTCACGGTCCTCGTAGGGATCTGATTTAGTTGGAGAACCTTGTTCGTCTGGCATTTCTTGACAGGCAGGGCAAAAAGGAACTTCTTCTCTCCAAGTCCGTCCTGAGCCCGAAAGAGGAAATGGCCCATCATGAATTGAGTGAATTACTACGGCTGACATTAGCAGAACCCCGCAAGAATGCATCCATTGGCTACCTTCTTCATCCCAAACACTCTGGTTTAAAATAGGATAGTTTTTGATACATTTCTCCTTTGATAACTTGAACACTGTGCCGAACTTCATATGTTCGCTTGGCTGTAAGTCAAGTATAACCCTAGCAAATTCAAAAACAGCATTACAAATCTCATTCCAGTCAGTCAAAATTTTGAAATCATTCTTGCTGGTATCCATATATCCCTTAACTCCTGGAGGTTTGAGTTTGGCTTTCTTTCGGAAGTCCTTTATTTCTTGACTAACAGAAACTGATTCTTTTAGAGAATATCTAGCAACTTCTAGACCTGTAAGCATTACACATTGTAACTTACCTGGGCCAAGTGCTCCTGAATTACAATTAGTAAATTTAGGACAGAGCCGAGGCCCTCTAGAAAGTGAGTCTGATACTGTTTTAATAGATCTATCAAAAAAATCCATAGAGCAAGGGCTACCTTCTAAAATAAGTCTTTGCTCTCTCATCTATCACACCTCCTTTTCTGTAGAAGAGGCTAAGATCTAAAATTCCACATCGGTCCTCGCCAGTCTTCTGGGTTAGCACAATATACAATGGCAGTATATGTATTGAGGCCTAATAAAGTTGCAGCGTTTTCGAGTGCCTCTTGATACTTAATAATTTTATAAGTATCTCTTGGGAAAAGCATCATTACGAAATTAACATAGTGAACTTTTGATGATCCGGCGATTATTATACTGAAGTCCTTTTGGGAATCAGAAATTTTATCAGATTCTCCAAGCTCCTGTGCTGTTTTTAAGACCTCCCTTCTAATCAATCCATCGAGCTTCTTTTTTATTTTAGATGAGGTTTCTTCTGGAACAATTACATGAACGCTCGGCATTCTTTTCACATCCTTTCTGAAAAAGTTAATAGCTCAAGCTTTGCTAATCTCGAACTATCCATATACACATATAGAGAAATGGTTCAACCCTGATTGTCGCATCGCTTTTTTGATGGCTTCTTCATAATTAGTAAGTCGAACCGCCCTAGGGCAAAACTTCATACGTATCAATGAGGGAGATGATATTCCTCCAATCATAACAACAAAATCTTTTCCCCTATCTGAGGAATTTTTTCTAAAAATTTTCTCTTCAACCAAATCGATAATTCTATCTCTTTCTTTAGGTGTAATCTTCTCTGGGTAGAAAACAACTAACATCTTACCTCCTTAAAAAACTAAAATGTCAACAGTGCGCTTTATCAAAAATATAAAGAATAATTTATTTTAACACGTATTTATCAAAAATCAATGGGATTTTATAAATTCTTCCAAAAACAAAAACATTACTCAAAAAATGAGTAATGTTTAATTAGAAAACTATGTGATAAAAATTACATCTGGATTTTTTCGATTTTGATTTGAGTGAGTTTTTGACGATGGCCAGTTTTTTTACGATAACGTTTTTTGGCTTTGTATTTAAAGATAATTAATTTTTCGCCTTTGGTCTGAGAGACAATACTGACTTTGACTTTGGCGTCTTTTACTAATGGGTCTCCGATTTTAACATTTTCACCTTCGGCTACTAATAAAACTTCAAAAACATCGAAATTATCCCCTTCTTTACCTTCGATCTTTTCAATAAGAAGGAATTCTTCTTCTTTTACCTTATACTGCTTCCCGCCAATTCTAATCACAGCAAAACCGGGGAATAATTTCTTTTCCGGCTTTACAACTTTCTCTGGAGCTTTCTTTTTAACTGTCTTTTTTGGCTCTTTTTTCTCGGCTTTTTTAGCTACTTCTTTTTTGGTAGTTTTCTTTACTGACCTTTTGGTCTCTTTTTCAGATTTTTTAGTCGTCTTTTTCTTAGTTTCTTTTGGCATCTCTTTTATTTAATAGATAACAGAGCTTAGTTTAGCAGAAGTTTAATTACTCGTCAATAAATTTTTGTGAGGATAATTTTACTCTTAGAAATATTCTTACATTCTCAAGAATATTGGAATATTTTGAGCTATCGGTAGTTGGTAAACTGCAGTGGAATATTTAGAGATTTTTCTTCTCGCAAAAGCTGGATTACTCCCTGAAGCTCATCTTTAGAGGTTGACGAAACTCGAATGGCTTCACCTTGAATAACGGTTTTTACCTTTGGATAAGCGTTTTTTATAATTTTATTGATATTTTTGGCGTCATCTTGGGAAAGGCCTTTTTTAAAAGGAATTTTCTTCCTGATTCTGCCACCAGAAGCATCTTCTTTGGGAAAGGAAAGATCTAAAATCTTAAGTGAAAGTCCCCGTTTTATCATCTTTGTTTTAACCACTTCCAAAACCGCATTTAGTTTATAATCGTCGCTGACGTTCAAAACCAATCCCTTTTTGTTCTCATTAAAATTTATTTCCGGATAGGTACCCTTAAAGTCGTATCTTGTAGATACTTCCCGTTTTGTCTGATCCACCGCATTGACCATCTCCTGTATATCAAAGTCAGAAACTACATCAAACGAAAATTCCTTAGTCATATCTTTTCTCCTTAAATTATACCCTTAATGATAATTAACCAAAACCCTCTTGTCAAAATAAAAAACCACCTCTTTAGTATTCTGCAAATTAACAATACTTAACAAAAAACCCTATTTTTAGAAAATTAAAAGGACTTCTCATTAGGCAAGTTTTATAGAGATACTTTTTGTTTCTTGTCTCATCCCTAATCTTAGCCTTATGGAAGTCCCAAGAGAAATAGATATTCACAACAATCACTAGGGCTTTGTTTCCCTATTCTTAGAAAAAACTACCCGAAGTCCGGGTGGAAAAAATTGGGTTCTTTTTACTGTATCTATATTTTGACTAATAATATTCAATTCTTTCTCGCCCGGATAGATATCAGCCACAAGAGAATTTTCTTGATAAACCTTTACTATATTTCTCTTTGACCTTGAATGTTTATCTATTCGAAGTTGGATCACTTTATCTCACTCCTTTATTGCTCCAAGATAATTAATTCTTTTATAGAAAAGATTTCTCAAGGATCAGTCAATCCCAAGAAATTAAAACATTAGCACTTTTACATTATAAAACTGACCAAAGGGTCAGTGTCAAGAACTTTTTTAAAAATCAGATTACAAAATAATTTTTTACCTCACAAAATCAATCTTTTTGTGGCGGCGAATAATGTTTTGGATGATTCCAAGAGTAATAAAGGTAATAATAACTGAGGTTCCCCCATAACTTAAAAGTGGTAAAGGAATTCCTACCACTGGCAAAATCCCCAGGTTCATCCCAACATTAACAAAAATATGAAAGAAAAACATAGCAAAAATTCCAACTACAATAAACATTCCATAATTATCCCGAGACAAAACTGCCGTCCTTAAAACCCGATATAAAAGAACAAAAAATAGAGCAATTACCAAGGTGGCACCGGCAAATCCTAATTCTTCTGCTAAAACAGCAAAAATAAAGTCAGTGTGTTGGGCTGGTAAAAAATTCAACTGACTTTGAGGTCCTCGACCCAAGCCTCGGCCAACAAGCCGACCTGAACCAATAGCAATTTCTGCCTGTCTGACATTCCACTCTGATCCAAGAGGATCTTTTTTTAATCCTAAAAAGGTAAGGACTCTTTCTTTTTGATAGTCTTTTAAAAAATATGTCCAGGTGACTGGTAAGGAAATTAGAAAAATTACTGCTGCATAAATAAGATTCCGAACTTTAACCTGAGATACTAAAATCATTGAGAGCCAAATGACAAAAAAAGTAATAGCTGTTCCAAAGTCTGGCTGCATCATAATAAGAATTATAGGAATTAGAGTATAAATAAAAGAAATAATAAAATAGCGAGTCAAAAGCATTTCTTCGTCTCGTTCCGAAAAATACTTGGCCATTACAATAATAAAAAGAAGCTTGGCAATTTCGGATGGTTGGAGTTGAAAAAAACCAAAGTCAATCCACCGAGTGGCACCTAAGACTTCTTTTCCTAAACCGGTTAAAATTACAAGGGATAAAAAAACAATAATCAAAATATATAAAATACCGGCATAACTTTTAAAAAGCCGATAATCAATTATAGAAAAGATAAAAAAGAAAACTAGGCCGACAATTCCATAAAGAAGCTGATTTAAAGCAAAGTTTTGAATTCCTTCTTGAGAAGTCCACCTGAAGGTCGTTGAGAAAATAACCAAAACCCCCAAAGAAAAAAGAAGGATCATCACTGAGAGTAAGACTAGATCAAAAGTTTTTAGGAATTTGATTAATTTAAAAAACAACTTCTTTAAATATTTAATTAACTATTTTAAAACGTCTCTTTTGGCAAGTTTAATAACCTCAGTGTTATCAAAATATGGCGTTTTCAAACCTTTTTCCCAACTCCAATTATGATAAGCTGATCGTATAAATTTTCCAACATCACCGTGAGTAACTATCAGTACATTTTCGTTAGGATATCTTTGTTGAATTTTTTGAAGAAATCTTTTAGCTCTCTGAAATACCGTCGGAAAATCTTCCGATCTCTCAATTTCTAAGAAGTAATTTACTCCATCGCTAAAAATTATCTTGTCAGTATATTTTATGATATCAGAAACAGGTTTCCCAGTTAACAAACCAAAATCCCTTTCAATTAAATCTTTATCGACCAGAATCTCAGACACCCCTAATTCTTTTGCGATAATTTTGGCTGTTTTATAGGCTCGCTTAAGAGGAGAAGAATAAATAATTGATATATTGTTATCTTTTAGTTTTTCTGCTACTGTTATTGCTTGCTGTTCTCCTAACTCGGTCAAGTCTTTATCTCTCCTGCCATTCAAAATCCCGTTTGCATTATCTTCATCCTGCCCGTGACGAACTAAAAAAATTTTAGCCATAAAAATTTCTTATTTTTAAACCTCTTTTGATCTTGATAGGAGAAAATTTTACTTTTTAATTTTTTTAATTCCCAGCCAGATTTCTTTACCATTAACTTTGACATCTTTACCAAAAACATCAGCTTTTTTATTTAAAACTTCGGATGACCGAGTTTCATGGGCAATATTTTTTCCTAAAGATACGAGAGTCTTTTTTATTTCAGAATCTTTGGTTTCCCAATAAAGAATAATCTGATCTTTTACGGTCAGTCCGGCTTGTTTTCTTAAATCTTGAATCTGTCGGATAACTTCCCGAACCAGACCTTCTTTTTTAAGCTCATCTGTAATAGTTAAATCAAGACCAACTTTTAATCCGTTGCTTTCTTTGGTAACACAATTTTTTAGATCTTTGTCAGTTGGACTACCTATGATTAGTACATTTTTTACGTTTAACTCATTTTGGATTAAAGAATTCCCAATCTCATTTTGAAAACTTTTGGTCAATCCTTTCTTTTTAGGAAAAACAATACTGATTTTATTTAACGGCTGACGAACTTTAATTTTGTTTTCGGCCCGTATTGAGAGTCCTAAAGCCACAATATCCCGAACTAACTTCATTTCGTCATTCAATTTTTTATCTATTAGTTTCTCATTGGCTTCGGGATAATCGGTTAGGTGGACTGATTCTAATGCCTTAGAATCGACTGAGCGGACTAAATTCTGATAAATTTCTTCTGAAATAAAAGGAGAGAAAGGTGCCAAAAGTTTGATAACAGAAACTAAAACTTGATATAAAGTCTCGTAAGCGCTTTTTTTGTCATCATCGACTTCGTTTTTTGAAAATCGCTTTCTGGACCGCCGGACATACCAGTTAGAAAGATCAGAAACAAACTCATCAATCGGCCGAGCCGCGTGAGGTAAATCATACTCATCAAAATATTTAGTAACTTCTTTGATGGTCTCGTTCAGACGAGAAATTATCCATTTATCTAGGAGCGATCTTTCCTTGCACTGCCATTTGGAATCATTGGGATTAAAACCGTCGATTGCAGCATAAGTCACAAAAAATAGATAACTGTGACGCAAAGTATCCACAAAACGAAAAGCAACATCGCGGAAAAAGTCAGAAGATACCCGAGCATCTTCACCTAAGGGAGTATTTGAAGTAAAAAGGTAAAAACGCATTGAGTCGGCGCCATATTTATCAAAAACCTCCTCCGGCTCAGGATAATTCCTGAGTCGTTTGCTTAATTTTTTCCCATCGGCAGCCAAAAGAATTCCATTGACAATGACATTTTTAAAAGCTGGTTTGTTATACAAAATACTGGCTATCACATGAAGAGTATAAAACCAACCTCGAGTCTGATCTAAGCCTTCACCAATAAAATCAGCGGGAAAATTTTCCTTGAAAATTTTTTGATTTTCGTAAGGATAATGCCATTGGGCATAAGGCATTGAACCAGATTCAAACCAACAGTCAAAGACCTCGGGAATCCGTTTTGCTTCTCCATTGCATTTTGAGCATTTGATTTTGATTTTGTCAATATAGGGCTTGTGAGGATCAAAATCTTTAGCTATTTTTGTAGTTGATTTCTTTTTTAGTTCATTAAGACTTGCAACTACCTCGCAATTTCCACATTTCTCGCACTCCCAAAGAGGAATTGGGGCTCCCCAATAGCGATTTCGGCTAATCGCCC
>CAYFWR010000008.1:0-14750 GCA_964346865.1 uncultured Candidatus Saccharibacteria bacterium | reverse complement strand
TCGCACTCCCAAAGAGGAATTGGGGCTCCCCAATAGCGATTTCGGCTAATCGCCCATTTCCGAGCTCCCTCAAGCCATTTTCCAAATCGTCCCTCTTTTATATGACGGGGCATCCAATGGATCTCTTTATTATTTTTAATTAGCTTATCTTTTACTTTGGGAACATTAATAAACCAGGTGGTCATAGCATAATATAAAAGAGGAGATTCACAGCGCCAGCAAAATGGATAGGTATGGATAATCTTTCCTTCTTTAAAAAGTAAATTACGTTTTTTTAGATCTTTGATGATTTTGGGATCGGCATCCTTAACATACATTCCAGCAAAAGGACCGGCCTTTTTTACAAAACAGCCATCAAGACCTACTGGTTGAATTGTCGGCAGATTTTCTTTTTGTCCAAGATTTAGGTCGTCTTCTCCAAAGGCTGGGGCAATGTGGACCAGGCCGGTTCCGTCTTCTAGGGAGACAAAATCAGCTTCCGCCACGTAATGCGCTTTTTCTTTAAAGGGAAGAAAAGAGTAAAGAGGTTTGTATTCTTTACCAACCAAATCTTTGGCTTTAATTTTATTAACAACCTTATAGTCTTTGCCGATTACTGAGATTCTATCTTTAGCTAAAATCAGATATTCTTTTTTGTCTTTAGTAACTTTAACGTAGGTAGCCTTAAGATTGATAGCCACCGCTACATTTCCTGGTAAAGTCCAAGGCGTGGTGGTCCAAACCAAAAGATAGGTATTTTTTTCTTCTTTAAGAGGAAATTTGATATAAATAGAGATATCTTCGATATCAGCGTAGCCCTGATTGACCTCAAAATTGGAAAGTGGGGTACCACAACGAGAACAATAAGGCATACTTTTAAAACCTTTATAAACTAATCCCTTTTTATAAATTTCGCTAAAAACCCACCAGACCGATTCGATGTAATCGGGATCCATTGTGGCATAAGTATGAGTCAGGTCAACCCAGCGACCCATCCGCTCCATGGTTTTAGTCCATTCTTTTATGTGACGAAAAACAATACTCTGGCAGCTTTTGTTAAATTTAGCCACTCCCATTTTTTCAATATCTTTTTTACCAGAAAGTCCTAGCTCTTTTTCCATCTCATATTCAACCGGAAGGCCGTGACAATCCCAGCCGTTGCGCCGCGGGACATAGTATCCTTTCATGGTTTTATAGCGAGTTACAGCATCTTTAATAGACATTGCTAAAATATGGCCATAGTGAGGTAATCCGGTGGCAAAAGGAGGACCATCGTAAAAAGTAAACTTAGGAGAATTCTTGCGGATCTCTAAAGATTTCTCAAAAATCTTCTTTTTCTTCCAAAACTTAAGGATTCTTTCTTCTAAATCTTTAAAACTCTTTTTAGGATTAACTTTTTTAAACATAGATGCTGTTGAAATTATTTATGAGTCCGTAAATTTTACGGTAATCTTTAATACTCCGTATTATAAAAAAAATCATCTTGCTTGTGAAGATGAAATTAAAGAAATTTTTTAGAAAATTGTTTAGTTTTTGTCTTAGAAAAACCGTAAGACTAATTCTTTAATTAACTGTAAAATAATTAGGGCTAAAAAGGGCGAAAAGTCAAGGCCGCCGGCTGACGGCAAAATCTTTCTTATTGGAGCAATAATTGGATCGGTAAGTTCAGAAATGAGACCTAAAAACTGGTTATGGGATGGTAAAAACCAACTTAAGATCGCCCTTAAAATAATAAGGAAAGAAAAGACATTAATAGTAAGATTAAAAAAATTAAACCAAAACATTTCTAAAGACCATCAAAGCAGTGTTTAACGTTTTCCATTAAAGGCAATTCTCCCTTCCAAGATTTGACTTCTGAACCATCATTTCGACAAACAACAACCGAAGGAGTGGCAAAAATTTCATAGAGTTCGGCCTGAGCTGTACCATCTTTATCATTGGTATCAAGAATATCAACTTGAAATCCTTCTTCTTTTAACCTTTCTCCCAATTCTTTTGCCTTTGGACAACCAGGACAATTTCGACATTCTTCTTTTGTAAAAATTTTAATAACCATAATTTCCTTTCAGTCCAATAATCTCATCAAACCCCTTTTATTTCAACTTTTTTTACATATCTTTCGGCAATTTTAGCTAAGTTTTCTAATTCTTCGGTTTTTAAGCTTTCTTTATCCTCAAAAGACTTATCTAAGGTCTTTATTGATCTAAATTGCTGAATAGAGTATTTTTTAGCCCCTTTAATTAGTCGACCAATACTTTTTATATCATTCTCCAAAATAAGTCCAGGAACGATTGTCGTCCGGAATTCATAATCAATTTTAGAATCTTTTATTAAATTAATACTTCTTTTTATCTCCTCCTTATTAACTCTAGCTCGAGTTGTTTTACTATATTTTTCAAGAGAGCTCTTTATATCCATAGCAATGCAATCAACTAACTTTTCTTTTAAAAGAGTTTCTATCATAAAAGGGTTAGTCCCATTGGTATCGAGTTTGATTTTAATCTTTAAATTCTTAATCTCAGAAAAAGCCAAAGGGAGATCTCTGTAAATTGTTGGTTCCCCGCCGGTAAATACTATTCCGCTTATCCAGTTTTCCCTTGCCTTAAGGTCTAAAAGGATTTTTTTAAAATCTATTTTAGGAAGATCTTTATATTCCTCAATAAGCTCTGGATTATGACAAAAAGGACAACGAAAAGGACAGCGGGATAAAAAAACTACCGAAGCTAGATGTCCCGGCCAATCGATAAGAGAAGTGGGAAGATAACCACGGATATCTAAGTCTAATGTATGAGATTCCATCTTGTTATCCTGATTTAAAATAAAAATTAACCCTTTTATCTATTATTATAATAAAATTCTAATTTCTAAATCCTAATTTCTAAACAAATCCAAATGACTTAATTTTAAAAATTCAAAACATTATAGGTTTGGAAAATTTGAATTTCTAATTTATTTAGGGATTAGTGCTTCGGATTTAGGATTTATATTTTAGTATTTCTTCTTTTGAAGGAGTAGTCCCCCGCCAAGACCTTATTTCCTTATCATACTCGTCAACTAATATTAATGAAGGAGTTGACATTACTCCGTAAAACTGAGCCTCGGCAAGACTATCTACCTCTGAGATATCATATATAACAACTAAAAAATCTTTTTCTAAATCTTTAGCTAGCTTTTTAGCTGGTGGGCAATTAGGACAGTCTTTTTTTGTAAAAACCAATAACTTCATTAGTTTGTGTTTTAAATTTTTTCTATTTTCTGTCTGTGCTTCCAAACCCGCCCCGGCTTTTTTTGTTCATTAAATCTACTTCTTCCCAATCAAAAACCCCAACTTTTATAAATATTCCTTGAGCAATCTTTTCTCCCTTTTTAACTAAAACTTTTAAATCTGTAAAATTATAAACTTGGGCTTTTATCTCATCTTTATCGCCGTGATAATCATTATCTATTATTCCAATCCCATGAGGCATACTTAGTCCCTTTTTCCTGGGAGTACTACTTCGAGAAGAAACCAAAAGCATATACCCTTTGGGAATTTCAACAATAACATTGGTTGGTAATAATTTTATCTCTTTAGGGTTAATCTCAGTCGTCTCTCGGCAAATTAAATCAAAACCGACTGACCCACTTGTTTCATAAATCGGCAAAGGCAAATCTTTATCGATTCTTTTTATCCTAACCTTCGGATTCATAGTAAGAATTAACTTAAATTGTAATTTCCTTTTTGACGATCGGTAAATTCAGCTCGCTTGCTTTTATTCCAGTTTTCAATCCTCGAAAAATAACCAACTACCCGAGAAATACCATAAATATTAGTGCTCCCACAATCTCTACATCTTGGGATCTTTTTGGTTTTAATTTTGGTTCCATTTTTTAACTCTTCTAAGGTTTTGAATGCCATTTTTACCTCCTCTTAAGCGCGGATAAACGCTGATCATTTTGAGATCGCTGATTATCGCGGATTTTAATTTTTATTTTTAATATTAATCTTATTTACCAACTTCCTTATAAATCATTGTATCTATTTGTATTAAAATTGGTACTTAATGTCTTCTATCGTCCATATCCAGGGCTGACTTTATGACAATCGCTACAAAAAGTAAATTCTGGAGAAATAGTTATTTGAGCAGTTTGGGTGTTTTCCCAAGTCTTTTTTACTAGTTTGAAAATACTCTCAGGAGATGGTCTTTTTTCTCCCACAAAAACGTGAGTTATTGCTCCACTCTCGATCATTGAATGAAATCGGCCCTGACCAACAATCCTTTCAATAATATCAATTGGAGCATTAGGAGAAAAATGAATACTGTTAGTATAATAAATATTGCCACTTTTTTTGTCTCCTCTAATAATATATCGAGCTTCTTCGAAATGTTTTAAGTCGACTTTAGCTAACCTAAGCGAAGCTGATTCAGCTGGAGTTTCTTCGAGCTTGATATTCCATCCTAATTCCTTTTCGTACTCAGCAGTCTTAAGAGACATGGCACTAATAATTTTCAAGCCCAGCTTATAAGCCTCTTTTGATTCATGTAGCTCTTGTCCAATAAGAAATTTAACACATTCATTAAGCCCAAGCATTCCAACTATGTAGCTTGTATCTTCTCGATCAAGATCAATATAGGGACGATTATCGTGAGCAACTTTGCCAACTTGCCACATTGGACTTCCTGGCACAAGCATAATCTTTTTGATAAATTTGGCTTTCTGTTTATGGGCTTTTATAACCAGACCCATTACTTTATAAATCTCTTTAATAGTTCCTTCAATATTTTTTCGTCCGGCCCTGTAAGCTGCTTGAGGAAGATTAATAGTAACATTCTGGAAACCACAAAATCGGATGCTTTCGGGATGTTTCAAAACATAACTATCTTTGACCCTTGTTCTAAGTCGACAGCAAGCCGAAAGAACCACTTCGTCTCGATCAAAGATAAAGTAAGGAGATCCATTTTTGGAAGCAATCTGACAAGCATATTTTAAAAGCTCAAGTTGTTTCTTATCTGTAAAACTTTCCGCATTGATATGCAAGTCCATTTTAGGAAAAGCAAAAACCCTTCCATAGCAGTCTCCTTTGCGCCAAACATCCATTAAGGCTCTTAAAAACATTTGAGACTCTTTTTCGTAGTCTTTATATCTTAAGATTTTCCCGTCTTTGGGGTCTTTTGGGTCACCATTTTTGTCTCTTGGGACCTCATTAACATATTCAATCTTTCCATTCTTCTTTTTGATTATATACTTTCCACCGGGACCAATTGCTGGGACAGAAGCAAGATAGGTAGGAATACCTAAATGAACATTAAAATCAATAAAAAGAGTCTGACCTCCTCGGTTAAAGGCATTTTGAGAACAACTATAGATTAAGTATTGAGCTTCCTGAACCATCTTTTCATAGGTCATCCCTGAAAGAAGCGGAGCATAAAAGATATTTAGATACCCCATACCTAAAGCTCCAGCATAGTAAGCCTGCATTGAAGCTAAAAAGGTATTAATATGTCCCGTAAGAGTACCAGCATGCTTAGCTGGAGCTGAAGAAGTCTGAAGATTATCAAGTTCAAGTCCATATTTTTTGATATATTCTATTGAGTGAGCCGAACAATATACCCTAACAGGATAACCTAAATCATGAAGATGAATTTGCCCCTTAAGATGAGCAGTAGCAACATCTTTCGAGAAAATATTCCCCAATGCATACTGCTTTAAGCTGTTTTCAGCAATAGCAAGGTTTACTGCTTCCGGATTGTTGCTCAAAATATTACTATTTTCAGCACTTTTACTAAAAATAACTTGGTTAAGATTATAGACTGGCATCCCTAAGATTTCTTGTTTTTTTAGCTTTTCCTGATAACCTCTTTCAAAAAGCTCATTGTTAACCAGTTCTCGAATCAAACTAACTGAAATAGTCTTAAGATTACCCCCTAAAACCTTTTCTTGAACAGTAAGAGCAATATCATCGGCTTCTTCCTCGGGAAGTCCTGCTTCTCGAATAAGGGCTTCTTTTATCCGAATTCGATTCCAAGGAGCAACTTTAAGCTCGGTATCAGAAACTAAAAGTAAAAGGTCAGTCGAATCGCCAGAACTACGCTCTTTAGTTACTTGAGGAAATTCTGAAAGGGGAATCTGGTGAGGATGAGGAGTAGCAGTAATGTATTTAGAGAAAATTTTTTCCAAAGCTTCATGAGCCTCCTCGGTTGCCTTTTTGGGAAAGCCAGCTTCTTTTATTTTTCTTTCTAAAAACAAAGATAGTTTTTCTTTATTCATATTTTTGTTTCCGATTTCTTAAGAATATTTTTTACTTCTTTTTCAAATGTCCTAACATCAGCAAATGACTTATAAACTGAAGCAAAACGGATGTAGGCGACTTGATCAACTTCCTTTAATTTTTCCATTACTAGCCTACCAATTTCTTTCGAGGTAACTTCATTTTCGGCCTTTGACCTCAATTCTTTTTCAATATCGCTAACTAATTCTTCAACTTCTTCGGCTGGTACTGGACGTTTTTCCATTGCCTTATATATTCCTCGAGCCAATTTTTCTCGATCAAATAATTCTCGGCTTTTATTTTTCTTAATAACAGAAAGGATTGGGACTTCAATCCTTTCATAAGTTGTAAAACGAAAGCTACACTTAAGACACTCGCGACGCCGACGAACTGAGATAGAGTCGTCAAGATCCCGCGATTCAATAACTTTGGTTTCCAAAAAATTACATTCGGGACACTTCATCTGTTTACAAATTAATTTTTAAATAAACTTTATATAAAAACTAAATAAGTTTAGTTTTTGGGCAAAAAAATACCCCCTATTTAGCGTGATAGTTCTAATGTATCACTCTATATATGGGGCTGTCAAGAGTTTTTTTAGAGCTCTCTTTCGGGAAAAATCTTAAATTTGAACTCAGATTTCGATTCTATTCTAATCACCCAATAACCAACTGACCTATTTTATCTCATAGGGTGGCTTATAATCACCAAAAGCTTCTAAAACGTCTGATTTTTCTTTTTCGCCTTCGGAAACCCTTCCCTGTTTTACCAAAGCCACTCCTAGGTAATATCTTGAATTGGGATTTTTAGGATTAAGTTCAATTGCTCTTTTGAAGGACTCTTCTGCAGAAACGGGTTGATTTTCATAAAGAAGAGATAAACCAAGTGAGTTATAAAGACCAGCAATTCTAGTCTTAAGATGAAAAACCTCAAGGTTTAAAGATTCCATTTCAATTCTTTTCTCAATAATCTCTTTAGAATATTTCGGCAAAACAAGGTTTAAAGTCTCTTCAATTTCTTTATATTCACCTTCTTTGAAATAAATATCGGTTAAATAAATATAGCCATTGATTTCTTCTAAAGGATCAAGAGCAATCGCTTTTTTGAAATTTTCGACCGCTCTTTTGGTATTTCCCGAAGCAACATCAAGTCGGCCTAAAACAATATAAGAAAGAGAATTATAAGGAGTTAGATTAATTGATCTTTCGGCTAATTTATAAGCTCGGTTCAAATTATCGTCATGACCCCGAAGGTAGTAATTTATTTCAGCAAGCTTGGCCAGATAGTAAGGATTAGGATTAAATCTGATGCTTTCTTCGTACTTCGGCTTGGCTTCTTTAAAATTATAGTCCTCAACTTCTTCCCCTAAGTCAAAATTGACATTTGGATATACCTGCCAAACTCCCAGAATTAAAAGTAAGAAAGCAAGAATAAGAAAGATCATTCTGTTTTTAATAGTGTAAATTACTTCTCTATCTTTTTTAGCTAAGTTGTTATAGCCTGAAAGAATTATTCCTGAAAAAATCAAAAAAACTGCCAAATTTGGTAAAAATGAAAAATTAGAAGAAATTAAATTGTAAAAAACAGAACCAACAATAGAAACCAGAATGACGGGAACCCAAAAATTTTCTTTTCTACTCCCAAAAGAAAGTAATTTAAAGCCTCGCCAAACTAAAATTAAAATAAACCACAAAAAAGCCAAAAATCCCAAAATCCCAACTTCTGTGAAGGCTTGTAAAAAATAACTGTAGGAATTTTTGTCAAAACTTAGAACATCTTTTTTATACTGAGGATAAATTAAATCAAAAGTTCCCAATCCTGTTCCAAAAGGATATTTTTTAATAATTTCTATTTCTCCCTCCCAATGATTTTTTTTATTAAAAAAGTCAGGATTTGATCTTAGAGTTCTTTCTGAAATTAACTGAAGTCTATTCACAATAATTTTTTTATCTTTAACAACTCCTATACTATAAAAAAGAAGGTAGGCGACTGTAATAACCAAAATTGTTTTGGAAGCTATTTTTTGTAAATCGAATTTCTTTGCTGGTCGAAAAACAAAAATAAAAGTAAAAAGTAAAAGTAAGATAAATCCTAAAATAACCAAAACTTCTTTTTCTGTCTCAAGACTTAAAATTGCCAAAAATATCGCGAGAGCCAAACCATAGAAAATATCTTTTTTAATCTTGTCATTTTTATATAGGCCCCAAAAAGCAATTGGAAGAGATATTAAAATAAAACCAGTAAAGAAATTGCCACCTAAAAAAGGAAGGTTGATCTCAATAATACTGATTTGTCCTGAGCTTGCCAGCAGTGAGCCTGCCGAACCTGTCGAATGGGTAAAAAGATAAAATCCAAGTCCAGAAAGACTTAAAAGTAAACTAAAAATCAAAAAGACTGGCAAGAAAATTCTAATTCTTCTTTCTGGAGTAAAAAAGACTATCGAGGCAATAAAAATCAAACCCAAAGCAACTAAACTTAAAAAAGAAAGCAGACTATCATATCTTGAGATTGAGTAAAAAACTGAAATTCCGGAAAGAGAAATAAAGATAAAAAAGACAAAAAGAGGATTAAAAACTAAATTAGACAATTTAGTTTTGATTTTAGGTTTAGTCTCTTCAGCTAAAAGAAAATAGATTATAAAAAACGGTAAACCAAGAAAAAGACTGTATCCTAAGTAGTTAAAATTACCATATCTTAAAAGAGAGATAATTGGAATAAAAGCAAAAAGACAAAAAACAATAACATTTCTAACAGTCTGGGCATATTTTGGAAACATATTTTTATCTTAAAGATTTCTTTAAAAATGACAAGGAGTTTTTAATTAATAAAAAGAGAGTTAGTTCTCTCTTTTCAATTTATATAAAACATCCAAAATTTATGCTTATTCCATCTTTCTCCGAATAAAAGCAGGAATATCAATTTCTTCATCTAAGGATTCTATTTCGGGCTCAATAGAAACTCGTCGAGTCTCGGAAACTGGAATAGAGGTTGATTTTTTGGCCCCACCATCAAAACCAGTAGCAATAACGGTAATTTTAATTTCTCCTTGAAGATTTTCATCCATAACCGCCCCAAAGATAATATTAGCATCAGAAGCAACAGCATCAGTAATTACCTTAGCAGCCTCGTCAATTTCATACATTCCCATGTCCTTACCACCAGTAACATTAAACAAAACTCCTTTAGCGCCATCAATCGAAAGTTCAAGTAGGGGACTATTAATAGCAGATCGGGCTGCCTCTACGGCTCTATTTTCTCCGCTGCCTTTTCCAATCCCCATTAAGGCTGAGCCAGCGTTAGACATAACTGCTTTAACATCAGCAAAATCGAGATTGATTAAGCCATGAACTGTTATAAGATCGGAAATTCCCTGAACTCCCTGCCGCAAAACATCATCAACTATCGAGAAAGCGTCAAGAAGAGTAGTTTTTTTATCTATTATTTGAAGAAGGCGATCGTTAGGAACTGTAATTAAGGTATCAACTTTATCTCTTAGAAACTCTAATCCTTGATCAGCAATTCGAGATCGTCTCTCCCCCTCAAAGGAAAATGGTTTTGTTACTACTGCTACTGTTAAAGCCCCGACTTCTTTGGCAACATTAGCTAAAATTGGGGCCGCTCCTGTCCCTGTACCTCCTCCGAAGCCACAAGTAACAAATACCATATCTGCTCCTTTTAGGCTTTGATAAATATCTTCACTTGATTCCTCAGCGGCTTTGCGACCAACATCTGGATCAGCTCCAGCCCCTAATCCCCTAGTTGTAGATTTACCAATATGAACTTTTCTTTGGGCTTGGGAGAAATGGAGAGATTGAGCATCAGTATTAACACCAATAAATTCTACCCCTTTCAACTTAGAAGAAATCATCCGATTAACTGCATTAAGTCCACTTCCACCAACCCCAACTACTTTTATCCTAGCAAAAGTTTCGACTTCTGGTTTTATTTCCATATTTTTATATTTTAACTAAACCTTATGGAATTATTATTGCGCCAAGCTTTATTTAAATCAATAGTTTTTATATGACTGAATAATTTTTTTATTCTATAATACTCTTTTGAACACTTTATTTGTTCATTTTTTAGGGCAAAAAAGAACGCAAAATCTTTTTGATTTTGTCGATTACTGCTCCTATTTTTTGATTTGCTCCAACTATCTCTTGATCATCAATACCAGAAAGCATCAACCCAACACTAGTAGCATATAAAGGATTATGAACTTTGTCAATAATCCCCTTTAAGTTTTGAGATGGATATCCGATTTGAGCTGGTAATTTTAAAGAGTCTTTAGCAAAATCAACCAAATCTTGCAGCTTTGCTCCTCCTCCAGTTAGAACTGCTCCCGCAGGCAACATCCCGTCTTTTCCTACTTTTCTTAATTCTAACTTTACCATCTGAAATAACTCAGATAGCCTAGCTTCAATTATTTCGGCTAAGTGTTTTTTAGTAAATTCTCCTTCTTCGTTTTCTGAAAATTCACTAAGTTTAAGTCTTTCTTTCCCAGCAATCTTTTTAGTACTACTCTGGCCATATTTTAGTTTCACTTTTTCGGCAATATCAACTGAGGTTCGAAGGCCAATAGCAATATCATTAGTAATATGAGCCGCTCCTACCGGCAAAATAGCAGTAAAGAGAATGTCGCCTTCTTCGTAAACAGCTATCCCTGTAGTTCCTGCTCCAATATCAATTAAAACTACCCCTAATTCTTTCTGGCGTTTTGTCAAAACTGCTCGGCTAGCTGCTAAAGGAGTAAGGATCAACTTTTCAGTCTGAATATTAGCTTGCGATATACATTTAGTTAAATTTTTAATAACTTGTTGGGAACCGGTGATAATATGAGTCTCTACTTCTAATCGGACTCCATTCATTCCTATAGGATCTTTAATTCCCTCCTGTCCATCAACTGTATAATTTCGAGGAATAACATGAAGAATTTCTCGATTAGAAGGAATAGAAACCGCCTGTGCTGCTTCTTGGGCTCGGACTATATCTTCTAAAGAGATTTCATTGTCGGCCCGACCAACTGCAATTACTCCCTTACTATTTAAAGAACTAATATGAGAGCCATTAATATTAATATAGGCTCGATCAATGGGAACTCCGGCCATTCTTTCGGCAGCTTCAACTGAACGAACAATACTACCAGTAACCTCAGGAATATCAACTACGCTTCCCTTTCTCATCCCAAGTGTCGGAGTAATGCCAACTCCAATAATACTAGGAACCTCTTTATCTTCTAAGGTCCCAACTATGGTGGCAACTTTACTTGTCCCGATATCTAAACCAACAAAGACTTCTTCATATTTTGCCATTTCCCTCCTTTTTGCCTCTGGCGGGATTTTTGATCTAAATTTACTTATAATAAACTAACTTAACAGCTTTGATAATTTTCTTATCTTTCTCTTTTGATTATAATACTTTTTATGTATAGTTGGCAACAATATTTTATATTGAACAAATTTAGTATTCTTTTTAATCTAAATCTGTTAAAATCTCCGGACCATCATCAGTTACCAAAACTGTATGTTCAAAATGGGCTGTTAGACTCTGATCACGAGTAACAAAAGCCCAGCCGTCATCTTTTAAAATAGTCGCTGGTTCCCCTAAACTAATCATTGGTTCAATCGCCAAAGTCATCCCTGTTTCTATAAGAGGACCTGTGTCAGGATTACCAAAATTAGGAATAGCTGGGTCTTCGTGAACTTCTTTCCCAATGCCGTGGCCTACTAAATCACGAATAACCTGGAATCTCTCTTTTTCGGCTGCTTCTTGAATAATATGAGAAATATCACCAATCCGATTCCCAACTATTGCTTTTTTTAGCCCAAGTTCCAATGCTTTCTGGGTAACAGTAATAAGTTTTTTTATCTCAGGCGAGGGATCTCCTAAAAAAACAGTTATTGCTCTGTCGGTATGATAACCTTGAAAATTGACACCTAAATCTAAAGAAACTAAATCTCCTTCCTGTAAGACCCGATTATTTGGCAAACCATGAACAATTTCTTCATTAAGAGAAACGCAAAGGCTAGCAGGATAGCCTCGATAATTTAAAAATGAAGGTTTCACTTTATATTTTAAACAAAGACGATTTGCCAAAACATCCAAAGATTTAGCAGTAATCCCGGGTCTAGTTCTATCTTTTAAGATAGACATTATTTCTGCTAAAATCTTACCCCCAGACCGCATCTTTTCTATCTCTGATTTATTTTTTATCTGAATCATAGTTTTTTTCTTTATGATAAGTTTATCAATCATTCCAGAATCTTTACAATATCTTTGGTAACATCTTTTGGGGGCTGATCGCCATTAATCTCAATAAGATTCCCTCTTTTTTGATAACAAGAAATTAGCGGGGAGATAATCTTAAAGTTTTCTTCAATTCTTTTCTGAACCACCTTTAAAGAAGTATCGTCTTCTCTTTTTACTAATTTCCCCTGACATTTAGGACAATTCTTTTCATGTCCAAAAGCACTATAACCACACTTTTCACAAATAAGTCGGGTTTTTAGTCTTTTTTCAAGCTCCTCTTCAGGAACACTAAGATAAATTACCTTATCTAGAGCTCTTCCGGATCGAAAAAGAATCTCGTCTAACACCTGAGATTGTTTTAAATTCCTTGGGAAACCATCAAAAACCAACCCCTTATCATTTGGAATCGTTTTTATTCTTTCTCTAATAACTTTAAATATTATCTCATCTGAGAGGAGTTCGCCTTTGTTGATTACTTCCCTAACCTCATAGCCCAAAGGGGTATTTTGATCTGCTAATTCTCGAGCTATTTCTCCAGTTGCAATATCAACTAAATTAAATCTGTTTTTAATGGCTTCTACTTGGGTTCCTTTACCCGATCCAGGAAGACCAATTATTACTAAATTAAGATTTTTAGACATAATCACTTTTTTTTAAATTACCTAGAATCTCTTTTTCTTTTTCTTTTAATTTGGTTGCTTCTTTCTTGGTTTTGTGATCAAAGCCAAAAAGATGTAAAATTCCGTGGATTAAAAGCAAGGCAACTTCGTTTTCTATATTCCTATTATATTCCTTTGCTTGTTGTTTGGCGACAGAATAGCAGATTAAAATGTCGCCTAAAAAATGAGGAGAGTCAAAATCGGCTTTAAAAGACAAGACATCGGTTGCCAAATTTTCTCCTCGATACTTTTTATTAAGCTCTCTTATCTTCCCCCCGGAAACAAAACTTAGATTTATAATAATATCTTTTTCGGCACCAAGAACTCCTAAAGCACTTGAAGCGACCTTATTTAAAAAAGAAACTGGGATATTATATTTATTATCAAAAATATTTAAAATCATTTTCTCTAATTCTGACCTTAACTCTAAACCTTTGAGATATTATCTCTCTAACTCTTCTTTCACAATTTGATTTACTGTTTGTCCCTCGGCTTTACCCTTTAACTCGGACATAACTTGCCCCATTACTTTTCCCATATCAGCTAAAGATTCAGCGCCAACAGAAGAAATTGCTTTTTTTACAACTTTTCTGATCTCATCCTCTCCTATTTTTTCTGGCAAATATTTTTTTATAATTTCTAACTCTTTTGTTTCCTGCTCGACTAAATCCTGACGATTCCCTTTTTGGTAAGCTTCTATTGAATCTTTTCTCTGCTTAGCCTGCTTTTCTAAAACAGAAATAATTTCATCATCGTTAAGCTCTTTTTTCTTTTCGATCTCAGTATTTTTAATGGCTCCTTTTATCAAACGCAAAACTGAGCACGTCATTTTATTATGATTTATGAGTGCTTCGCGTAAATCTAAGTCTAATTTTTCTTTTAGAGTCACTAATATCCTCTAATTATTTGTTTAATCTTGGCTTCTCTTCGGATTCGTTTTCGAATAGCGATTTCTCGTTGTTCTTTTTTGCTTAAAGGTTTCTCAAAATATTGCTTTTTCCGAGCTTGAGTCAAGATCCCGCTTTGGATAACTCTTCTGTTGAAACGTCGAAGTAGATTTTCTAAAGATTCATTTTCTTTCCGGTTAACCTTTTGCACGGAAATATTCACCTCCTTTTCCAATATTCGAAAACCCCTTTTTTGTAAAAGTGGTTTTCGACACTTTCCGCAAAAAATAAGTTATTTTGATTTTAGGGAACCCCCAAGACCCTAAAATCAAAACGTTTATATCTTATTTATTATGTCATTTGCATTATACAGGAAAAATAATTTTAAACAACTATTTTTGGTCCTAAATGCTTTCCTCCTAAAAGATGAAGATGAAGATGTTCAATAAGTTGCCCTCCATCTTTTCCAGAATTAACAATTATCCGAAAGCCTTTTTCGGCTATATTCTGATTTTCAGCCACTTTTTTTGCCGCTAAAATTAGTTTTCCTAAAATATCAATGTGATTATTATCAATATCAACAACTGAGCCGATATGATCCTTAGGAACTATCAAAATATGAATCGGTACCTGAGGATTTATATCATTAAAAGCAAGTATACTAGAATCCTCATAAACTTTTTCTGCTGGGACTTTCCCAGCCACAATATCGCAAAAAATACATTC
>CAYFWR010000007.1:0-22460 GCA_964346865.1 uncultured Candidatus Saccharibacteria bacterium | reverse complement strand
TATTAGAAGAACCAATATTTTGGAGTTTGATATTAAAAATTTTGGTTGCCTTAGAAAAATCGGGTTGTCTAAATTCTATTTTTCGAAAAATAAAAATCCCAAGAACAGTCAGTGTAATAATAAAAACAAAGATAATAAAAAAAATCTTTTGAGGCTTCATAAAAAATAAGAGTAAAAAGTTATTTAAAAAGAAAAACTTGACCCTTCTTTAATCTCTTCCCAATCTTTTAACTCATTATTCCATTTGTAGGCTTTAACTCGATGAGTAAATTCAGTATCTGAAATAATATATTCAACTTTAGCCCCGGTACCAGCAGTTTTTTTATAGTGAATTTTTTTATCCAAAATTACCGGTCGATTAGTCCGTTCGATTTTAGTTTTCCCTATAGGTCCTTCAAAAATAACAATATCTTTGGTCCCTTTAAATTGGTTTCCAAGGTCATCTTCAAAAGTATCGTCTTTAGTAGTTTTTTCGATAATTTTAAAGTTAGTTTGTATGTTATCAACTATATCTGACCATTTTTCGTCTTGCATTACTGCCCCCAAATTTCTATATATTCAATATTTTTTAATTTTGAGTTACTAAAAGTCATTTTGGTAATCGAACCCATTTCACAAGTATATTCCCAAAGTAGATCTAATGATTTGTTTTGAAGTGTTAATCTTAAAATAGTAATCGGATTAGCATGAGAAACACAAATGATATTTTCCCCCTGATGTTTTTCAATAATTTCTTTTAAGAATTTTAACATCCTTTGGGCCAACTCTTGCATTGTTTCACCAACTTTTAAAGCTGTAGGTTTAGTTTTATAAATTTTTATTTCTTCGGCCGAAATCTTTTTTTGCGACATTCCTTCCCACTTACTCTCCCATTCTGATATCAATTCCGAATAATTAATTTTTAAATTAAGGTCTGAATTTAAAATAAGAGCGGTTTCTTTAGTCCGAAGTGTAGGGCTAGTATAAATTGCCTTTATTTTTTTGTCTTTAAAGTAGCCTTTGAGCTTCTCTGCATGCTTTCTACCAAGATCGTTTAAAGGAAAGCCGGACAACCGGCCATAAAATATATCTTTAGGGTTATCTATCTCAGTATGGCGCACAAAATAGATAGTTGTAGTTTTTAGAGTATTAGTTTTTGTATGTTTTTTTAATCTATTATCTGTAAGTTTATTAATTTTATCAAACATTTAACTCCCAGTAGTTAAAAAAAGATAGGCTATTACCATAAGAGAAATTAAAATAAGAGAAATAACAACGGCTAAAATTATTTTGGAAACTAAGCTTATTTTCTTTTGTTTTTCTTTTGATCTGCTGATTTCTTGACTCATTTTTGTAAAATATTCTTTAACTATCTTGTTTTTATCAGAGATTGGAGTTTGGGGGCTTGATGAAGAAGGCGTAGTTGTTGAAGAAATAGGTTGTGAAACAGTTTCTTTTTTAGACTCTTCGGATTTAGTTTCTGAACTTAAATTAGACTCTGGAGGTTTGGGACTGCTTTCTGAGAAAGTCTGCGGTAATTCCACTTGTTTTGAGGTTTTAGTAGGAACAGATTCTACTTTTACTTTCTCAGAAGGACCAATTTGGCTTTTTCCTTTGGCTGTTTGGGACTCCTCTTTAGGAACAATTTTAACTGGAATTTTATTTCCTTGAGATTCTTGTTCTTTCTTACCTTTATCTTCTTCTATAATTTCCAAGACCTCTTCTGCTGCTTCTAATTTGGCTTTTTCTTTATCTTCTTTCGGTTTTTCTTTAGAAAGTAGTTTTTCTTCTGACAACTCTTTTGATTGAGATAATTCTTTTTCCTCTGGTAATTCCTTTGGTTCAGTAATCTTAGGAACTTCTTTGCTTTCAACTGGTTTTGTTTCTTTTTTTGATTTCTTTCTCTTTTTCTTTCCCCCTTTATTTTTATCTTCCCCTTCGACTTTAACTTTAATTACCTTCTCTTCTTTGGGAATGTTTTTTTCTTCTTTAGTCTCAGTAGTTGGTTCGGCAGTTGTCTTTTTAGTCTTACTAAGATTTTCTTTTGAATATTTCTCATTCTCGACTTTAGGAGCAGGTTCGACTTGGCCTGTTTCTTTATGCTCGGGTTTCTCTTTAATGTTTAGATGTTTTGCCATTTCAGAAAAAACAGAAGAAAGTTGTTTGTTAACATCAGAAGTTTTTTTAGGTGGTGAAAGAGTTTCGCTAACTTGTAATTCTTCACCACAATTAGCACAATAACTTTTGTCTTTATAGCGAAATTCTTTCTCACTTTTGCATTTTGGACAAGCCATATGACCCTCCTTGTTACGAATGACTACAAATGTTTATATGAATTATGTTACGAATTTTATATTTATTTGTAGTCCATTTGTATAAAAATTTGTAGTTATTTGTTAAAAGGGTAGCTCTTGATCCTCTACTCCTCCTAGATAAGGCGATCGATAAAGTTCAGTTCCAAGTTGACGATGGTAGGGAGTAAAATCTTGAGTTAAAATCCCTTGATGAATTGCAATATAAGCCATATGAATGTCTTTTGAGGCAAGATCTAAAGCATGAACAGTAACTGCCTCGGGAGTCATTGGTCGAACTGGACTACCAAAGGCTTCTTCCCCATGATGAGAAAGAATAATATGTAATATTTCATTCAAAAGGGCTTCTGGTATGTCTTTGGGGGCTTTATTTTTTACTAATTCTGCTCCAATAAAGATATGCCCTAATAGCTTTCCCTCGGTACTAAAAGTAATAGTTGTTGAAATTTTGTATTCATAAACCTTCCCAATATCATGAAGGATAATTCCAGCTATCAAAAGGTCTTTATTTAATTTGGGGTATTTTTCTACTACTGCTTCAGAAAGGCTAAGACACTCAATAATATGTTCTAAAAGCCCTCCAACATAGGCATGGTGAACTCGATAGGCCGCTGCTGCCTCTTTAAATTTTTTAACAAACTTCTCATCTTCTAAAATATTAGCTAAAAGCTTTTTTAGATGGGGGTTTTTAACTAAATCAACCTTTTCTTTGATTTCTAAAAACATTGTCTCAGAATCATTCTCACTTTTTTGAAGGAAGTCACCTAAATCATAATCTTTAACAACCGAGAGTTTATTAATAATAATTTGGAGACTGCCGGCAAACTCTTCAACGACTCCTTTGATTTTAACAATATCTCCTTCTTTGGAATCTTCACAATTTTTAAGGGAGTCAGTCCAAATTTTAGCTCGTATTGCTCCTGTTTTATCCGCCAATTCTAAATCAACATAGGGCTTATTACTTCTTGATGCTGTTCTTTTGTAAAACTTAATAGCAAAAGTCTCCCCTTCTACAACTTGACCCTTGCCTAAATCAGAAATAAAAATTTGTTTCATAATTTTAGCGTCTATTTAGCGTCAATATTAGCGTAAGTTTCGCGTTTACCTTAGTATAACAAATTTGATCTAAATTGACTATTACCAAAGTCCTCGATGGTTTTTTTGAGCCTCTTTTTGCGCCGCAATAATATAAGAAGAATATTTTACATCGGGAGGATAAGTAAAATTATAAGCGTATCCGAGTCGAACTATTTCTAAATTAATAAGTTTACCATCAACCCAAAGATACCGAAGTAAACGACCAAATCTATCGCTCTCGGAAATATCTTTTTCAGCATAAATAGTCTTACCAGAAAGAAGTTCTTCTAATTTTGTTCTTGATTGGCTAAAAAAATAGGTGTCTTTTTCAGGAGCATCAATCCCAATCAATCGAAGATATCTATTATCGGCTAATTTAATAGTATCACCATCTATTACATATTTTAATTCAATTTTTTCAAGTTCTGCGATACTAGAAACCGGAATATTAAATCCTGAATCAATAGACTGAGACTCAAACTCGTCCAATTCTATCTCTTCACCAAGAACTTCTGGCTCTTCATCGAAAAATTCATCAAAAAACAGATCTTCTTTGGAATTGTGGTCTGAGTCCTTATTTTCGAGGGCAGTCTTTTGAGATTCTTCTTTAAAAGAATATCTTTTGGTTGGCTCTTCTGTTTGTGATCCTACCCAAAGAAAAATCCCGAAGAGAATGATAACTATTAAAGCAGTAAGATTTTTTCTAATTTCCATAATAAAAATTTGGAACCTAAAATTTAAAAAATTATGCTTTTTCAACTTTTATTATAACCCTACGACGACTTCGAGGGCCATCTAACTCGACAAAAAAGATATTCTGCCAAGTGCCGCGAATCAATCTTCCATCTTTAACTAACAAAAATTTATTTTGGCCTAAAATACTACTTAAAATATGAGCTTGGGCATTA
This sequence comes from uncultured Candidatus Saccharibacteria bacterium, assembly GCA_964346865.1. Lineage (GTDB taxonomy): Bacteria > Patescibacteriota > CPR2 > CAYFWR01 > CAYFWR01 > CAYFWR01. The sequence goes on along the minus strand of CAYFWR010000007.1, from coordinate 18,184 downwards.
TTATCAACTTGATTATGAAGATACTCAGAATTAGGAGGGACAATTTTTTCAAAACTTTTTAAAATATCTTCTTTTAAACCAGATTCATTTTCGTTCAAAATAATGGCAGCGGTAGCATGAGGGACAGAAATAAAACAAAGTCCTTTTTCTACCTTTGAGTTTAAAACCACCTCTTCTATTTGAGAGGTGATGTCAATTAATTCTAATTTGCTAGATGAAGAAAAAGTAAGCTCTTTTACCATTTTAGAACTATCTTATCACTAATTCTATATAAGCATAAAAAATAAAGATTGACAAGAGGGATTTTTTGTGGTAGACTTGGATATTGTTTTGCAACTTGAAAAAATAGCTACAAATTAAATCACTAAAAACAAAAACTATTATACTTCAGCAAAGGGGGTAATGGATGTGGCTCGATTTTTTGCAAAAATTACGTGGCATCGCCATACTCTTGACGGTAAGTTTGTCGAAACTTTAAAACCACCTGTTCGTGTTGGTGACTTATCAGAAGAAAAAGTAAAAAAGATTGGGGAAGAATTATCCCTGTTTACAAAAGATAAATTTGCTCAAATCCCTACTATTCAGTGGTTACTCAACAAAGCTAAAAAACAGAAAAAATATGGTTTTCTTGCCAAATTGAAGTTAGATCCTGAACGAGCAGTATTAAAAATACCTTTTGAACATTGTAAGATAGAAATCTGCGAGGATACAAGAGTAAAGGAAGAAGAGGTGGTAAAGTGAATTCTTCTCGACCGCCGAAAAAAAAGAAAGACACTCTGGAAAACTATATTATAAGCAATCTCCCTCTAATCAAAAAAATAATTAGTGAAGTAGATGATTTTGTCGAACAAGGTAAGCGCGGAGTAGAATTTAGTCCGGACGAATTCAAAAAGTTCATAAGACTAATCAAACAGTTCAGAAAAATTATGGCTGAGATAGAGAGTCGCACAAATAAACAACTCTACCCCTAAAAACCCTGCCAAATTTTGGTAGGGTTTCTTATTTGTCTTGAGTATAACCTCTTTAATGTCTATTGATACCTATTCAACGGTCACGCTTTTTGCCAAGTTTAATAGTTATTTTATCATTAAAACACTGCGTTTATAATCGTCAAGGTTTTCCAAAGCAACTCCCGTTCCTTTAGCAACACACAAAAGAGTTTCATCGGCAATATGGGCTGGGATCCCAACAGTCTGAGTTAAAAGTTTGTCTAAATTTCTTAAAAGCGAACCGCCGCCGGTCATTACTACTCCCCGATCAATAATATCTGAAGCAAGCTCTGGGGGAGTCTTTTCTAAAACCGCTTTTATTGCTAGGATAATTTTGTCCAATTCATCCTGAGTTGCTTCCATTATTTCATTAGAACCAACCGTAATTGTTTTGGGTAATCCCGCAATCATATCGCGACCTCGAATCTCAATCTGTTTTTCAACATCATCGGGGATAGCAGTCCCTATTTCAATTTTTATTTCTTCAGCAGTCCGATCACCAATTGCCAAGCCATATTTTTTGCGAATATAGTCGGCAATGGCTTGATCAATTTTATTACCACCAACTCGTACTGAATTCCAAGCCACAATCCCCCCTAGGGATATAATTGCTACCTCAGTTGTTCCACCACCAATATCAAGAATTAAATTTCCAGCGGCTGATTCAATAGGAATTTCGGCTCCGATAGCTGCTGCTACTGGCTCAGGAATAATATAAGCAGCTTTAGCCCCGGCATGAATAGTAGCATCAATAACTGCTCTTTTTTCGGTAGAAGTTACTCCTGCTGGAACTGAAACCATTACTTCGGGACGAAAGAGTCGGATCCCACCGCTAACCTTATTGATAAAATATCGGATCATTGCCTGAGTAACTCTGTAATCAGCAATAACCCCGTCTTTTAATGGTCGAGCGGCAATGATCGTTTCTGGAGTTTTCCCAACCATTTTTTTGGCCTCAACTCCAACTGCCATAATTCGATTATCTTCAGAAACAGCAATTACCGAGGGCTCGTTTACAACAATTCCCCGCTTAGGTATATAAACCAAAACATTAGTTGTTCCTAAATCAATTCCAACTCTTCGAGCTAACATTTATAAACTCCTTTGCCCCAAGCTTAGTCGAAGGGCCTACCAAATCAATTCTAAATATTAAGACTGAACTATGGCAAATAAATTTTATCACGGGTCTTTTTTTCTAACAAGTAAAAATCTCAAATGGAACCACAAATTAGAATCGCAAATGCGATCGCGAATTAAATTAGTTAATAATTAACAACAAATTAGCGACCATATCAGCGATTCCCCTTTAAATTTTTCTTTAAAAGTATTATAATATCTAACTATGGTTTATAAAATTCCCAAAATTTCAACTAAGGTCTATGTATTTATCTTGTATGTCTTGGTTTTTTCTGTTTTTATTGGAGCTGCTCTTTATATAATTATGATCGCTAAGGGCTATCGTTTTGATTTTAAAAACAGATCAATTAGAAAGACTGGGATGATCATTTTAGTCTCTCGTCCTTCTGGGGCCGATATCTATTTAAATGACAAGAAACTTTCTAAAAAAACCGGATTTTCACTTTTCCCCGCAAAAATTAGCAATTTAGATCCTGGAAAGTATAAAGTTCTTGTTAAAAAAGAAGGATATAAAGATTGGCAAAAGACAATCGAAGTTAAAGAAGAATTAGTAAGTTGGGCAAACTACATTTTACTTATCCCAGAAAAACCGACTAAAAAAGAGTCAATAAAAAATATTGATATCTCAAATATTTCTATCTCCCCTAATAAAAGAAAGATAGCTTATATTATTAAAAATAATAATTTAAGTATTTTAGATATCCAAAGCGAAGAAAGTGAACTTCTCAAAATTCCCCAAATTCAAAATGAAACAGAGATTCTGAATCTTGACTGGAATCTAGACTCTACCCGACTTCTTTTAACTATCAAAAATGTCGACAAAACTAATTATTTAGTTATAAATACAAACGATCTTAATGACTTTTCTTTAATCTCTGATGAATATTCGAATCTTTCTTGGAGTAAAAATAATTCAAAAGAGCTTTTCGCCCTAAAAAACAAGTCTCTTTATAAAATCGACGTTGGGGAAGTTTTAAATCCCGCTTTACTATCGGAAAATATAATTTCCTATACCTTTACTTCTGGGAAAATAATTTTTGCCGCCTATTCTGAAAAACAAAACTCTCTTTTTTCAATGGATTTGAATGGAGAAAATAAGGAGGAAATCAGCGATCTCCCTTATAGTGAAAGCTACAAGCTTTCCTATTCAAAAAAGTTAGATGGAACCGCTGTAGTTGTCGAAAGAACTCAAAATCTGTTTTATATTTATAAATTTGGGAATCAAACAATTACTCGAAAAATGGGCCAAAATATTAAAGACTCCTTGTGGTCAAACGAGGGGAAACAGCTTCTTTATTGGGGAGAAGACTTTGCCTTTGTTTATAATTTTGACCAAGAAAATGAAAAAGAATATCCCCTATTTTCCGGCCAAAAAATTAATTATCTCCACTGGTACTTTGATGAATATCATTTAGTTTTAAGCTCCGAAAATAAACTAAAAATTCTGGAGTTTGATGGAGGAAATATTACTGAGATGTCTTCGATAGTCACTACTTCAAAAGTAGAATATTTGGAGGATTACAAAACCTTCTTTTACTTAGATAAAAGTAAAGACTCAGAGACTATAAGTTTATATGCTCTAAAATTAGATCCTGAGGAAGAAAAAACAACAACTCGCAAAAGTCTTTTGGGTAGAATTATCTCTTGGTTTTAAATCATAATTAAAACAGCGATTTAAAGAACTCACCAATCTTAATAAAAAGATTAACGAAAAATTCTCCTATTTCTCCAAGAAAAGATTTTTGATCAACTTTTGGAAGCTCTTTTGGGGCTGGCGTTGGGGCAATGCTGACTTTTGGAGCTGGCTTCTGATAAACCGGATAAATTTGCTTAAAACGAATGACAATCCGTTGCCAATCAGTTCCTGGTGGATAACATGTCATTAAGCTTAAAATCGGTTCAGAAGTTTGATCTAAAACACTAAGATCAGTCGGCTCAACTATTTTTTTGTCAAAAACTTTATATTTAAATTTTTTCCCGTGGTAATAAATAATAGTTTCGTCGCCAGCTTCTAACCTATCAAGTAAAGAAAAAATATAGTTATAATCTCCCTTTTCCCACCAATAGTTGGCAGAATGTCCAGTAATAAAGATATTACCCTCTTCACCAGGGAGAGCGGTGTCATTATAATGAACTACTCCTTTTCTTAATCCTTCTTTAATATCTTCATCTTTTATCGATTTTACAAAAATAATAGGAGCATCAACCCCGATTTTCTCTATTAAAAGCCTACTTTCAGTAGTTGGCGCTACTTCTTGGACAAAAGTTGCTGTCGGTTGAGGAGATGGCGTTGGAGTAGGCTCAGCTTTAGTAACTTCATTATTATCCCTTTTAAACCAAAATTTAACTCGGTTATAAAACAAAGGAGCATTAAAAATACCATTTAAAATGGCGAAAAAAGCCAAAAGAATCAAACCATATTTTAAGATCTTTTTTAAATTTGATTTAGAAAAATACGGCTCTTTCGGTTTCTTAAAAGAGTTTTGTTTAGGATGAAGATTGATTAGTTTTTTGTTGTGAATCTCAGACATTAATCTTTTTATTAATAAAATTGGTGGGCGAGGAGGGAGTTGAACCCTCAATCCCTTACGGGAATAGGTTTTTGAGACCTACGCGTATACCAATTCCGCCACTCGCCCTTTATCGCGAATATTATACTCCTTTTTAGGCTTTAAATCAATAAGAAAATTCTTTGGTTTAAAACTACTTCCTTAATATTAAATTTAAAACCAAAGTTAAAATTAGACTTAGAATAAGAGAAGTTGCTAAAGGGAAATAAAAGGTGAAATTTCCCTTTTTTATTACAATATCGCCTGGGAGACGGCCTAAAAAAGGAATATTTAAAGTTAAAAGTAGTCCTAATACAACAAGAATTACTCCAAAAATAATTATAAATTTTCCTAATTCTGGTAACATAATAACTTGACAATAATTAATATTAATTAACAAAATTAGTTCTCGATAAGCTCGGACGATAACTTAATAACTTATAAACTTATCAACTATTATTACTACTACCGAACTCTTATTAATTATCTCCTTTCTATCTCTTCCTCTGCCTTCTTAATCGCACTTGGTAAATATTTTATCACATCTGACGCCACTAAAGAACGTTCTCCGATTTTAGAAGCAGCAATATCTCCAGCTAAACCATGAAGATAAACTGCGGTTGAAACAGCTTCAAAAATGTTTTTAGGATTCTGGGCTACAAAACTGGCAATAATTCCCGTTAAAACATCACCAGTACCAGCAGTGGCTAAAGCCGGCCCTCCTGTCTTATTAACCACTATATTAGTCCAAGGAGCTCTTGATAATTTCCCAATTAATCCCTGTTTGAGCTTCGAAGGTTGAATAATTACTGTTTCGTGCCCTTTTAAAACGACAATAAAATTAAAAAGATCAGCCACTTTAGAAGCGATTTCTAGTTTATTCTTATCAATATATTCAGTAGATAGCTTTTTTTTATCAAATATTTTTTGATCAACGCTTAAAAGAAGTCTGAACATCTCCCCTGAATGAGGAGTAACCACAGTAGGAAATTTTCTTTTCAAAAGATAAGAAAATACATCTTTGGCAGTTTTTACTTTTTTGATAACTTTAGACCCTAAAGAAATAGCGCCTAGCCCTTCAGCATCTAAAATTATTGGTTTTTTTATCTCAAAAAACAATTGCCAAATAAGTTGTACAGTCTCAGAGTTTTTGGAAAGTCCCGGTCCTATCGCCACTACATCAGAACTCTTTACTTGTTCTAAAATCTGGTCATAACTTTTTAAACTTAAGGATCCAGTCGGTGTTTGGGGTAAAGGCAAAGTCATTGCCTCGGGCAAAATCCCTTTATAAATTTCTTTTAATCCCTCGGGGAACCCTAAGAGCAATATTCCAGTTCCGGCACGAAATGCCGCTTCAGAACAAAGAATTGCTGCTCCGGCCATCCCTCGCGAACCTGCTAAAATCAAAACCTTACCGGCTTGGTATTTATACATATAAACCGGCCGCTTCCATAAAATATTAGGGAAAAGAAGATGATCTTGGATCAATGGTTTGTCCATAGCCCTATTTTATCACCAAACTTCGAATTAATTCTAAATTGGTTTTATCTTTTGTATCAGCTTTAAAACCAGGAGTTTCTAAAATTCCTGGCAGGCATCTTAATTGGGGGTGATTAACAATATTTCTAAATCCTAAAAGTCCAATGTGTCCTTTACCAATATTCTCATGACGATCAATTTTTGATCCCAAATGGACTTTAGAATCATTAAGATGAAGAAGAACTAATTTCTTAAGACCAATTAATTTATCAAACTCAACCAAAAATTCATCTAATCCTTTTTTAGTCTTTAAATTATAACCAGCAGAAAAAGCATGGGCAGTATCAATACAGACCAAGAGTCGATTTGATTTTAATAAGTCTAAGATTTTTTTAATTTCAGAAAGTGAAGAACCAATACTTCCGCCCGCTCCAGCGCTATTTTCCAAAGCTATAGGGATTTCGCTAGAAGAAATCTCTAATATTTTTTCTAAAGCCTTTATAACACATAGAAAACCTTTTTTAAATCCCTGACCTAAATGAGAACCAATGTGAGTTACAACCGCTTTAGCATCTAAAATTTCTGCAATTTTTAAAGAATTAACAACAGAACTAACTGAGTTTTTATAAAATTTATCATAAGGAGAAGCTAAGTTGACAAGATAAGCAGTATGACAAAAAAGAGGGTCGATTTTGGCTTTTTTTCTTTTTTTGCGAAAAAATCTTAAATCTTCATCTTTATAAAAAACTGATTGCCAACCTCTAGGGTTACCAGTAAAAATCTGCATCGTTTCACAACCGATCTCTTTAGCTCGATCAACTGCTTTGTAAATCTTCCCAGATATCGATGTATGAACCCCGAATCTCATCTTTTTATTTTAATATATAATCATAAATATTGTCTATTTTCCCAAAGAATTGCTTTCCAAACTGGTTAAAATTAGCAAAAAGAATAATGAAAGTTATTTTAATAATAAGATAAACTAAGGACAAATAATGCAGCCGGTTAAAAAATAAAATTGACCCCGGCCCAAACAGCCGCCCAAGGGGCGGCTCTTTATTTTTTATAATTTAGTTGCTTTAAAATCTCGTAAACAGCTAACCCATAAGCAGTAGCAACATTTAGGGATTTAATTTGGCCTAAAATCGGGATTTTAACTATCAAATCACTTTCGTCTAAAATCTCTTTTTTAATCCCGCCAATTTCGTTTCCGACCACTAAACAAAGAGGGAATTGATACTGGGCTTTTGTGTAATCAACGCTTTGAGGAGTTAGTTCTAAAGAAATAATAAAAACTCCTTCCTTTTTCAATTCTCTTACTACCTTTAAAGCATTAGACTGATATTCCCAAGGAACTAATTTGGTTGTCTTTAAAGCTGTTTTTTCGATCTCTTGCCTTGGTGGTCGCCCTGTAATTCCACAAAGATACAGTTTTTTGACTAAGACTCCTTCGGAAGTCCGAAAAATCGCCCCGACATTGCCGAGGCTCCGAATGTCATCCAAAACAAGATATATAGGGTTACGTTTTTTCATAGTCTTAATTTAGCATATTTTAATCTAAATCACATCAAAATTTTACTAGTCTTTATTTACTAGCCTTTCCGTGCGAAAAAGTTAGTAAACCAACAAAAACAAGTCAAGTAAGTAGTTAATTTATTTAAAAAGTCTTGCATTAAAAAACATAAGCTTTAAAATAAAAATATAACTAATTTCTTAACTATATTTAAGACAAGCCTCTCGACCTTGCTCGATATAAATAGGAGGGTACAATGAAAACAGCTATCAAAATTGTTTATATGTTTGTTCTGGCTATTTTTATTAATCTAACTTTTGCTTTAGCAATTACTGCCTTTTACCAACCACCAAAATATCCAGAATATCCTTCATGTGACTATTATAATAGCAGCTCAAGTTATAGTTCTCTATTTAATGGTGACGAAGATGATTCCTGTAAAGAGGAAAGGGAAGAATATGAAAAAAAGTCCAAAGAATATCCAAAACAACTTGGAGCTTATGGAAGAAATATTTTTATTATTTTAACACTCATATCACTACTTGTAATTACAGCTGCCATTTTTATTAAAGATATTTCTAAAACTTTAGCAGCAGGAGTTATGCTGGGTGGAATTTTTACTATGATTTTTGGTCAGGGTATTACTTTCTTTAACTACATATTTAGTATGTTAAGCGCTCTTCCCGGTTTTTGGGGAGGTAATGGGGATTATAATCCCACTATCGACAATGCTATTAGATTTATAGCTGCTCTTTTAGGTCTAATAGTATTAATTGTTTTGGGTCTTTTAAAATTTAGGGATGAAGATAGTGGAGGCAGTCCAACTTATGAAATGCCAACTTACACTGGTCCAGACTCAAACCTCGAGCCTTCTTCTCCGGTAAGCCCTCCTTTAAGTCCAGCCCCCCCTCCTGAGTCAGCTCCGAATTCGCCCCCACAATCTCCTATAGGTACAGAAAAATCTGTAGACAATCCTTCAGTTTCAAAACCACCTGAAACAACTATTAGTTAATCACAATAAATAAAAACTATTGTCTTTTCTAACTTTTGTTTTGACAATGGTTTTTATTTTATATAAGCCAGTCTTTTTATCGCTTCAACTTTTTCTTTTTCCCCAATCTTTGCTTTTATTACTGCCTCTTTTAAGATTTCTATTGATTTGTCATAATTTTTTCGATCAACTGGGTATGGATAGCCATCTTTCCCTCCATGGGCAAAACTAAACTTTGCTGGGTCACGAAAACTTGGCTTGGCTCCATAAATCAATTCCGAAATTAAAGCAAGAGACCGGATAGTTTTTGGTCCTACTCCATAAATTCCCAAAAGTTTTTCAAAATTTTGAGGCTGACTAGTATAGGTTTTTAGTAAAATTCTCTTGAGAGAATTTGGATTTAAGTCTTTGGTATTAACTTGATGGTGCGGAGCTAAATTAAGAATCCGTTTTACTTGCCCAATGTTTTTTTCTACCTTTTCCTTAGATATTTCTGTAATAACCTCCCGTGACTTTTCGCTTTCATGAGCTACAAGATTTAAAGTCTTTGCTCTTTTAGTAGTAATAATTCCCGAGTGCGGCTCATCAACAAAATCAAGCTCTTCATAATCATCTCCTTTTTGATCCTCGATCTTTTCCCGACGTAAAGTCGGGATCCCGACCGAAGCGTCGGGAGAACTTTGAACTTTACTATAGTGCCAATGATAGCGTCGGGCCATACGATTTAAATCATTCATCCCTTGCTGAACTACGGTCCAGTCGCCCTTCGAGGTAAAAATAAAACTATGATGATAAAGCTGATAGCCATCCTGAACTGCGGTATTATCAACTTTGGCCGACATTTTACTAGCATATACAAGTTCTAAAGCTTTATTTTGGGCCAAAAATCTATTTGATTCGATTTGAGAAGGAGTTTTTCTAGAAGTGGCTCCTTTCCCGCCAGCAATAAATAATCCCAAATCTTTTTCTAATCCTTTAATTCCTTCTTTTAAAGCTCCGCAAGTAGTAGTTGTTAGTCCGGAACTGTGCCAATCAAATCCCAAAACACAACCAAAGCTCTGAAACCAAAATGGATCAGAAAGTTTCAAAAGCATTTCACTTGCTCCGAATTCCGAGACAACAAAAACTGTAATTTCCCGCGCTAATTTAGCCATTCTTTGGAACAACCAAGGCGGCGCTGAACCATAATGCAAAGGTAAATTAGCAATCCCCGTTCTCATTTTTAACCTCCGCTTATATTTTAGCTCGAATTAGCTAAATTTTAAATCTTTAGCAGTTAAAAAACCTTGACCAAAAGCTAATTTTAAGATATACTACTAACGAACAATTAACAACTAACTCACTATTTTCTAATAACTATTAACTAATTACTTATATTATGGCTCATACAAAAGCAGGGGGTTCAACTAAATTAGGAAGAGATAGTCAGTCAAAAAGACTGGGTGTTAAACTTTTTGGCGGTTCATTTGTCCGAACCGGCAATATTATTGTTCGCCAAAGAGGAACTAAAATGAAAGCCGGTAAAAATGTTGGTGTTGCCAAAGATCATACTTTATTTGCTTTAGCCGACGGTAAAGTTAAATTTACTGAAAAATCTGTCACCAAATTTACTGGGAAAAAAGAAAAGAAAACACTCGTCAACATTGTTCCGATATTGTCTGAAAAATAAATAAAGTCTTAGAAAGGAGATGACTAGATTGTCAGTGGTTTCGTTTGAGATGAAGCAGGCCGAAAAGTTCTTTGAAAACAAAATTGTCCCATTGCTCCACGATATTCCTATTAAGGAAGCAGAGAAGAAGTTTCATGAAGCGATGAAGGAACTACCTATAGATTTCTCAATTTTTTTGGTATATCTTTGGTCTAAAAAAGATAAAGAGGAGGTAAAAACAGCTTTATTCTTCCTCAATGTAATAGTAAATGCTTCAGATTATGGTCCTTCGATTGATTTCCGAAACTCCCTTTCTCCCACTCGCAGGGATGAGATTTGGTGGAGTGTGCAACTCTGCTATCCCAATCTGTTACGAACTAATAAGTAGATTTCTTGAAATGGAATATGGGGGCCTTTTACTCCAAGAAGAACAAAATGGTTACATAAAGTTCTTTGTATACTCTAAATAAGAAGGGAATAAAATTGCCTAGCTACGGAGCAGCCATGAGTATTATTGTCGGTATAAATCTAAAAGAAGCTATTGATAAACAACCAGAAGAAACCCAAAAAGATATGCGAAAGCTCTTGGATCTCAAGTATAGAGCTGGTGATTACAACTATATCCTACTAACCCCTTTGTTTGGTCCTGTCTTTGCTGTACTCTTATTATCAATAAAAATAATTTTAATCGTACTAAGTATAGCCATTATAGGGATTATTAGCTATTGGCTATACAAAAGAAGAAAAAGAGCACAACAAGATTATCATCAACTTATAGCATCCAATTCGCAATACTGGGAACCGATTGATGAAACCCTTAATGATATAATTCTTCAAGCCGGACAGATTGACAATGGTTTCTGGATTACACAAAAGACAAAACTTACAGGTCGGTGATTTCACCGACCTCTTTCTTTTTTATTTATACTTTCTCATTTCTCTTATTTGTGTAAATAAGCGAATAAAATAATGAGTGTTTAGTTTAAATCCTACCCAAATATCGTTCCAATCCAATCCCCAACATAATGAGTTACTAAGACAACTAAAAGAGCAATTAATAAATGCTCAGTAACTACTTTCCAGGGCTTTGCCTTCTCATCCTTGGCAATTTTATAACTAAAAATCCCTAACATAAACAATCCCCAAATTACACTTACCACAATTGCTATCCCTAACTCAAAAAGTAAAACAGGGACAATGAATGTAACTGCAAAAATAAACTTAGATATAAAAGTAGCTACTGTTGACTCCCAAATTTCGCCTGATTCATGTCTATTTTCAGATTCTTCTGACATATGAATCCCCATAGCGTCTGAAAAGGCATCGGCTATGGCAATTGTAATTATCCCCCCAATAACAACAAGTCTTGAATGAGTACCGGAATGAAGTCCAACCATTAGCCCCAAAGTAGTAATTATCCCAGAGGTTAATCCAAAACTAAATCCAGTTTTCAGCGAATGATTCATAAATTAAAACTTAAATGGTTTATGAAACGCATACCAAGATGGGACGGTTAATGAATTAGAATTTTTGCCGTCCCATTTTATTTGACCAGAAACTACCAGATTGGTAATAAAAGATTGCCAGCCGTGTTCGATTTTGTTTACTCGTTCAGCAAGAATCTCAACAGTATCTTCTTCGCGAATCAAGACTGGATACTGAAAGAAAATTGGGCCCTCATCATATTTCCTAGTTACAAAATGCATTGTCACCGCCGAATATTTTATCTCACCTTTTTTAAAAGCTTTAATTACTGCTTCGTGAACATAATGTCCGTACATTCCTGAACCGCCAAATCGCGGCAAAGGTCCGGGATGGATATTAATGGTCCACGTTGGATCAATCCCCTTAACATGCTTCAACCATCCTGAAAGAGCAATAAAGTCAGTTTTATAATCGGTGACGATTTTTTGATAATCCCTACCTTCAAAAGGTCCCGGAAAGTAAACAAAAGGGATTTTTAATTTATCGGCTCGTTTTTTGACGCCGCCTTCAGGATGATTAGAAACAACCGCCACAATTTCGGCATTCAAAATTCCAGTTCTTGAATTTTCTACTAATTCTTGAAATCCCGACCCCCCACCATCTTTAGTCCCTGAGGCAAAGATAAGTAATCTAACCACTGATTGTCTCCAATATAGATGATTTTTTTATTATAAATTATAAATTAAACTCAATAAGCTATAAGCTAATTTAGTACTCTTCACATTTAATTTGATAAAAATTTCTCGAATGATCACAGGAGGGACATCTTCCGGGCGGTTCTTTCCCAAAATGAACATAACCACATTCCCGGCAAACCCACCATACTTCCTTTTCTTTTCTGAAAACTGTACCAACTTCGACTTCTTTTAAAAGTTTCTTATATCTTTCTTCATGATGTTTTTCGGCTATAGCAATCGCCTTTAGTCTTTTGGCAATTTCTGAAAGTCCTTCTTTTTCGGCAACTTTAGCAAATTCTGGATACGTCTCTGTATATTCATAATTTTCCCCAGCGATCGCCGCTTTTAGATTTTCGACAGTATTACCATATACTATTGGAGCAACCGCCTCGACTTTTATCTCATTTAAATTTTTGTCACCCTTTTTTAGCTCCTGAATATGTTCAAATAATCTTTTCGCATGTTCCTTTTCATTTTCTGCAGTAATAAGGAAAATTTCAGCAATTTGTTCAAATCCTTCCTTTTTGGCAACTTTAGAGTAAAAAGTATACCGGTTTCTAGCTTGGCTTTCGCCAATAAATGCTTTGGCTAGATTCTCAATTGTCTTTTTCATAATTTCCACCTCCTATCCTCAGCTAACTTTATTTTGTAAATACATCTCTATTCTACCTTTTCAACGAGCTCGGTAAATTTTCTACAACTTCGGGTAGTTTGGTACAACTTTCTTCATTCTCTATTTCTCCTGAAAAATGGCCCTTATTATGTTTAACTATCAATTTTGCACCAAGTTTTTCTTTAAAAATATCCCCATATTTTAATGATACATAAGGATCATTATCAGAATGAATAGCTATAAATTTTGAGCAGTGAAGTCTAATTTTTTTAAAATCAATTGGAGATTTAAAAAAGCTTCTAATCTCTTTATAGCCTAAACTATCTGTAAAACCAGCTACTAAAACAGCTCCTCCAATTCTTTCATTTGCACCAAGAGATTCTAAATATCTCAAAATTGTAATACAGCCTAAACTATGACCAATAAGGTAAACATCTTTACTGGGTTTGCCAACCATCCCTTTTAATTTAGAAAGCCATTTTTTAAATTTTGGTAAGTCCGTTTCTGGCATCTTGGGAACCAATACCTCATATCCTTTTTTCTCTAACTCTTTTTTTGCCCACTGATACCAACAATAATCTGGATATCCTTCCCAGCAATGAATAATAATAACTTTTTTCATATCTTTTGTATAATAAAATTTTTTGACGACTAACATAAATGCTGGGCTAACCCGGTTGTTAGTCCACCATTTCGCTCTGATTTCTTATTTCTGAAAGGGAGAATTAAGAAACAATTTCCTAATAGTTTTTTTCAGCGTAGGAGAATTAGACAATTGACGGGCTTTTTGAGACTGCTGATAGAAATTCAGGATGCCCAAACCCGAAGAATACCCGTCGGACTAAACCACATCCCTTCACTAAAGTAAAAAGTTTCTCCTCAATTTACTAAATTGATGAGTAATCTAGTAAGAGGAGGAAAAGTTTACCGCTTTCAAAACAGATACTAACTTGATCCTAAAATTCTTTCAATTTTCCCAACTACTTCATTTAAAGAAAATTTTGACTTTAAAAGGTAGTCGTCGGCTCCTAATTCTAAAGCTTTTTTGATTTCTTTTTTATCCTCAACAACTGTGAGAACAATAATAGGGGTCTTCTTGGTTTTGGGATCTTTTCTCAAAGCCCCTAAAACATCAAGACCACTCATTCCTGGTAGAATTAGATCTAAAAGAATAGCATTAGGATTAGTTTCAATTTTCTTTAAGCCTTCTTCGCCAGAAGCAGCTACTTCTACTTGGTAACCATTTTTTATTAGTTGGTCGGAATAAACCTGAACCAAAAAAGTATCATCTTCAATAACTAAAATTTTTTTACTATCCATTTTAATCTCCGCTGTAATATTAAATCACAAAAATTATACAATTATTTCTATGATTAATCAACTTTTATGACTGGTTTTGATAATTCAATCATTCTCCTATCTTCTGCTCAATTTTCCGTGATCTATTCGTCTCCAGCGTCTTAAGTGTTGTAATTTTTCGTGTCTTCCGTGCTCCAATTTCTCGTGCTCTCCGTGTTGTAAGACAAGCTTCAATAAAGCTGTTAAAAAGCGGGTGAGAGGTAAGAGGACGGGATTTAAACTCAGGATGAAACTGAACTCCTACCATAAAGGGATGATCACAAACTTCTACGATCTCAACTAATCTTTTGTCTGGAGAAATTCCAGCAATTCTTAATCTATATTTAGCAAAAATCTCTCTGTATTTATTATTAAATTCGAATCGGTGGCGATGACGCTCAGAAATCTTTACTGCTCGATAAATGTTGTAACACTGAGAATCTTTACTTAAAATACAAGGATAGGCTCCTAAACGCATTGTTCCTCCTTTGTCTTGAATGTTTTTCTGATCAGCCATAATATCGATTACTGGATGTTCTGTTTCAGAATCAAACTCGGTACTATTGGCATTATTAAAGCCTAAAATTTTTCGAGCAAACTCAATCACCATCACTTGCATTCCTAAACAGATACCAAGATAAGGAATTTTGTTTTCTCTGGCGAAACGGGCAGCGATAATTTTTCCCTCAATACCTCTATTTCCAAAACCTCCAGGAATCAAAATTCCATCTAAACCGTCGGCGCTAAATTTACTAGATTTCTCAATTTTTTCAGAATCAATCCACTCTATCTCAAGCTCATAGTCTTTATGCCAAGCAGCAATTTTTAGAGCTTCAGTAATGCTCATATAAGTGTCTTTATTTGTTAGATATTTAGCTACTAGCCCAATAGTCACTTTTTTCTTTGGCTGTTTGATTTTCTCAGTAAAGTTAACCCAATCCCCTAAGGCCATTCTTCTTTTTGGTAATTTTAATTTTTTCACTATATAATCACCGGTGCCATAAGCCTCGAGCATCAAAGGAACTTCATAAACACTTCTGGCGGTCGGTAAAGGAACAATAGCAGCAATATCTACATCACAAAAAACTGAAATTTTTTCTATTAAACTCTGATTTATTGAATGATCGGAACGACAAAGAATAATATCTGGATGAATCCCCAACTCCCTTAAATCTCTGATGCTATTTTGAGCCGGTTTTGTTTTTAATTCATCAGATGTCGCAAGGTATGGTAGGAAAACTAAGTGGCCATAAAGAACATTTTCGGGTCCCACCCTCCTTTTTATTTGCCTAATTGCTTCCAAAAAATGAAGGGCTTCATAGTCCCCTACAGTTCCACCAATTTCTACAATGTGAATGTCATGACCCTGAGCAGCATTAATTATTAATCGTTGAATCTCTCGAATTACATGAGGAATAATTTGAACTGTTTTTCCTAAATACTCTCCTTTTCTTTCGGCTGAAAGAATATTGTGATAAACATAGCCGGACATTAAAGAAGATTTGCTTGTAAGATTAGTGTCAATAAATCTCTCATAATGTCCTACGTCCATATCAGTTTCTGCTCCATCGTCAGTAACAAAAACCTCTCCGTGCTCTCCGGGATTCAAAGTACCAGCATCAACATTTAAGTAAGGATCGCACTTCTGTAAATTTATAGAAAAGCCTCGAGCTTTAAGAATGTTTCCTATCGAGGCTGAAGTAATTCCTTTTCCTAATCCAGAAAGAACTCCGCCAGTAATAAAGATGTATTTAGTTCGAATATTTTTAGCCATTCTTCCCCTCTACCTTAATTTTAGCATAAGCTTTTTGATTTGGCGAGAGTTTTATTGGGACCGAAAATTCTCCTAGTTTCTTTATGGGTTTTTCTAGTTCTATATTTTGTTTTTCAATACTAATTTCTTCTTTTTTTAAGGCCTCGACAATCTCTTTTTTAGTTACTGAGCCAAAAATATTTCTTGGTCCGACTTTTACCTTAATTTTGATTTGTTTTCCCTCTATTTTATCCTTTAATTCTTCTATCTTCAAGATTTCTTTTTCTTCTTTTTTTCTTCTTTCTTCCAAAGATACTTCTAAATTCTTTAAAGTTTCTTGGGTTGCAATAATCGCTAAACCTCTTGGTAATAAAAAATTTCGAGCGTAACCATTGGCAACCTCTTTGACATCACCAGGATTATGATTTGCAACTTGCTTTACAAAGATTACCTTCATTTGTTCATAAAATTCTAAACACTAATATCTAAATCCTAAACAAATTATAAATTCAAATTTACTAAAGTTATTTTTTATTTTGGTTTTGTTTTTGACTTCATTTGGGTTTGTTTAGAAATTAGGATTTCGGATTTAGGATTTTTATAACAACAACTCTCTTAATAACAATTTTGTAGTTATTTTATCTTATCTTTTAAATACTGAAGGGCTCTATCAAGTTGTGGATCTCGGTCGGCGTTAAAATCTTCGTCAGTCAATTCAACTTCAATATCTGGTGAAAGTCCTTGTTCATTAATCGATCTACCACTCGGGGTATACCACTTAGCAATAGTAATTCGCATCGAGGCTCCACCACCTAAATCTTTAATCTCTTGAACTAAACCCTTCCCAAAAGTTGCTTCGCCAATCAAAATTCCTCTTTTTGCATCCTGAATCGCTCCAGCCACAATTTCGGAAGCTGAAGCTGAGCCCTTATTAACTAAAACAACTAACTCTCGGCTGGTATCAGTTAACCTACCTTTATCTTTTACTTCCCATTTTGTTTCGGTTCCATCTCTACGTTTTTCAATTACAACTGTCCCTTGACTTAAAAATTCTGAGGCAACACTAATAGCTGAGTCTAGGTAACCTCCAGGGTTATTTCTTAAATCTAAAATAATTCCTTTACCTCCCTGAGCTAAAATTTCATTTGCTATTTCTCGTAATCTTGAACTGGTATCGTTACTAAATCGGCTAATTTGGATATAGGCAATGCCATCACCTTTCATTTCCCAATCAACACTTACAATTTTAATAATTGCCCGCTCGATTTTAAAATCTCTTGGTTCAGGAAAGCTACTCCGAGAAATAGTTAAAGTAACTACGGTCCCTTTTTCGCCTCGAATTTTAGAAACTGCTTCTTCTAAACTCATATTAACTGTTTCTTCGCCATCAACTTTTAAAATAATGTCGCCAGCTTTTAATCCTGCTCTTTCGGCTGGAGTATCTTTAATAGGAGCAATAATTGTTAACTTATCGCTTTTAATTCCAACCTCGGCTCCAATGCCAGAAATGGATCCTGAAAGTTCTTCATCAAATTTTTTAGTCTCTTCTGGAGTCATAAAGGCAGTATAAGGATCATCAAGAGCACTTAGCATTCCGGAGATGGCGCCATAAAGCATTTTTAGGTGATCAATTTCGCCTCCAGCGAACTCATTATCAACATAATCCCAAGCTTTCCAGAACATTCCAAAATTAATGTCGCTTGTTCCTTTATGTTCTTTATTGATAACTGGAAGAAAGCGGCCTTTTTCAATCTGAAGATTTCCATGACCAACTGCCCAACCCAAGCCGTATGAAAAAACTACCAGTACTACAAGACTAAAAATAGTAATAACCCGACGCCATTTTTTTGTTCTTAATTTTCCTGGCGGCTTGTAACTAGGATTTTGATAAGGATGATAATTTTGCATAAAAAGAAAAGTTAGGCACCCCTGCCCTTAAATTATAATAAACGAAGAGAGCTAAAGTGTAAAGGGAAAATGTTCCGTATTCTATCTCTTCATATTTCCACCTC
>CAYFWR010000006.1:17310-25392 GCA_964346865.1 uncultured Candidatus Saccharibacteria bacterium | reverse complement strand
TACTCTTTTTAAAATCTCTTTCTTTTGTTGTTCGGATAGTCGGGCCATGGGTTATCAGTTAGTTAGCTAGAAGTTAACAAGAGACTTGATTTTATTTTCCTCTCTTTGACGAAAGCCCACCTTATGGTTTTACATTGTTAACAAATGTTGGTTATTATTAACTATTATTATGTTAACAATTGTGGGTACAGGCTGTCAAGTATTATTTTTATGCTTAAATAAAAATATTATATAAACAAAGATAAGGAAACTAAATGAGACCTGAAATTTTAAGTTTATTTATTAACTAAGTTCTATATTCCGGCTTTCTATCTGTGTTTAGACGTTTTAATCGTCGAAATTTTGGTGATTTTACTCTTCAATGTTAACTTTTATTAGAACTTGAAAATGTTAACTTTTATTAGATACATCTTAGTAAAACTGAAAATCAAATCTCAAATCCCAAAAATCAAAAGTAAAGGTCTAATCTTTTTGTATTTATTAAGATCGAATCTCTAATTATATCTTTGTTTTCCGTATCTCTATGTTAACTTCTATTGTTAACTTTTACTGGATACGAGTTTTGTAGAGTCTAAAGAGAAGATTAAAAGTAAAAAATTTCTAATAATAAAAGGTTTATATTTTTAACTTAGCTAATAAGATTGAAATTTTATTAACTAATTTAATTTCGAGCTTATATATATTAATTTTTGTCTTTTTAGATCTTTTTATGTTAACTTTTGTTATGTTAACCTTTGGTGGATATATTTTAGTAAAGCTATAAACTAAAAATTAAAAAGATTTAGAAAGATAGCTAAAAAAGAATCTTTTTTTCTATTATTCATATTCATTCTGTACTTATCAATTATTCTGTTAACTTTTGTTATGTTAACTTTTAATGGTTACGACTTTTCTTTGAAGAGAAAAAAGATTAAAAAGAGGGTCAAAAAATAAATATTGTCCAATCTCTACTTCGTAATTTTTAAGATTAGTTTCTTTATTTTATTTGTGTTTTTTATATATGTCGTAATTGTGGACTTCATCTTTCCCACACTCTAATCTTTTATACTCTTACAATTATATGTTAACTTTTCTTATGTTAACTTTTGGTGGGTAAATGCATTGTAACAAACTTAAAAACAAGAAATTAAATATCAAAATTATAAAAGATTCGACCTCTCTAATCCAAATTTTTAAGGTCGAATCTCTATTAGTCTTATAGCGTTTTGGGATCTTTTTAAATCCTCTATAAATTTTAAATTTTGCTTTTATGAAAGCAAAATAACAATTGCGTAAATTAAAAGTCCAACTACCAAAATCCAAAGAATTGTGACTAAAAATCTGCTACTTACAAGACTTGAAAACAAATATCCCAACCTCGATAAAAATCCTTCCTCAAGACTCTCAAACTTTTCCTCCGCTTCAACTTCCTTTAAGCCTACTCTTAACATCCTAAGAATATCTTCTTTCTTGTATCTTCGATCTTTCCTTACTCCAATTCGAATTGCCTTCAGTCTTCCTTCTTTGTCCCAATTCCTCAATGTATTGGGATGAACCCCCAAGACTTGACAAGCCTGAGTAATACTCAAAAGCTCCGGTAAATTATTGATGTTTACTTCTTTTGCCATCTTGCCTCCTCCGCCGCCCAAAAATTTTTTGATTTTTAATAACTGTTAATAAGTATTGTATAAGATTTTTCCACAATTGCAAGCATTAGAACTAAAAACTGTTACCTTATATGATATTTTAGTCATATTGTTTTTTAAATTAATGATGTCGCACAATTATTACACACTAATTAAAACTTTAATTTTACTTCTAATTCCTAAGGAAACATTTATAACTCTAATTCGTTCTCACTCGTAAACTCTTGACAACATAACAATTATCAAATATATTTATATTAGTTGGGTATTTAAGTTGATAATACCTAACAAAACAAGTCCAAAATAAACACAAAAAGAACCTAAGGCTTATATAGCTTTGGGTAAAAACTAATGAAAAAGAATTTAAAACCAAATAGCCAATTTACAAAAAGGCTCAGCTTAGTATTGGTGATTAGTTTTATCTTACTTCAGAGCCTTTTTTTACTACCTGATGGATCTTATGAAGATACTTTACAAAATAAGGCTCCTAATATATCTAATCAAAACAATACTCCTAATATATCTACCAGTAATTCTTTTCAAAATAAAATTTCCGATATATCTCTTAACAATACATCCCAAAATAATACCGACATAGATTTCCAATTAAACATTGATAGTTTAGAAAATCAAGATAATTATGAATTACCTCCTAATAATTCAAATATCCTAACAAGTCAAGCTACTTCAGAATTTAAAGCTTTGAGTAGTCCCCCGGCCCCGCCAGTTATAACGTGGCCTATAGATGAAGGAGAGGCCGGATCAATTACTGACTTTTCCGGACAAGCCGAGGCAGGAAGTCTAATAAAAATAACTTTAAATAACGAAAGTACACCTGTATACTCAGATACTACTCGTGCTAATGGTTTTTGGGATGTATTAAGAGTCCCACTATCGCCAACTGGGATTGATGGGCTGGGGAAAAATCTTGTCAGAGCCACAGCTACTAATGGATTTGGTGAGAGTGGTCCAACAACTATTAACGTATATTATAACTCTGTTCCAAGTGCCAATTTTGTTTTTCCAACAGGTGGTGAAAAATTAAATGGCACTGAAAATGTAACTATTAATTTTTCTGATACAGAAAATGACGATCCTCTTTACTATTCTCTATACTATTCAAAGGGCGGAAATCCCTGGGAGTTTTTAGATATGGACGATATTTATTATAATCCTGGAATCCCTGGCTATCCAACAAAAATATACAATTGGAATACAACTACATTAAGTGATGGAAATGATTATGTTTTAATAGTTGATATTCAAGATGATTATGGCTATCCAGATCCTATAACAACTGGAAATCTTATTATCGATAATAGTGGGCCTTTTCCTACTATAAATCCTCCTGGCTCGACCCCAATAGCTAATAATTACACTTTTACTGGTAATGCCGATGATACTTATAGTAATGTTTCTTTAGTTCAATGGCGGGTAGATGCTGGTTCTTGGAGTAGTGCCACAATAACTTCTGGTTCAGGAACCCCTAATGTTACTTATTCCTTTCAAATCAGTCTCCCTAATGGCAATTATACCTTTGAAGTCAGAGCAACTGATGAATTGGGAAATGTAACTGATCCTGGAAGTTATGCTACAATAAATGTCGATGTTGGAACGGGATCCGGAATCCCTGCTTCTCCTTCAATTACCAACCCAATCAACAATACTACTACTGGAAATAGTAAAATAACTGTCTCGGGTCTGGCTGAGGCTTATTCAAACGTAAAACTCTATGTTAACTCACCAAGCTCAGGAACTCCAGTAGCCCAAGTTCAAGCCTCAGCTTCATCAACCTATACTTTCAACAATGTCAGTCTCACTCCTGGTAATAACACTTTAATTACAACTGCTACTAACGGTTATGGAACCAGTACTGACTCAACAACTATAAATATCAGATATGATAATTTAGCTGTTTCCCTAAATTATCCCATAGTTTCGCCTTGGCAAGGTACAAAGTCCTTATCTTGGAGCTCAACAGGGATCTATTCTGGAAGTTCAACCTACGATTTAGACTACTCTTCCAATAATGGACAATCTTGGACTCGTCTTTTAAATAATAGCAATGATATCTCTTATAACTGGAATACTACTGCTGTAAGTGATGGGATGTACTACAAAATAAGAATTATTGCTGATGACGGATATTTGACTGTTACTAGATCTACCCCAAATTTTACAATTAATAACAATTTACCCACTATTAACTTATATCCACTTTCTCCTGATCCTATAAATGATATTACTCCAACCTTTTCAGGAGTTGCCTATGCTGCAAATAGTGTTTCTGGAGTAGAATATACATTAGATAATGGAATGAGTTGGCATCAAGGATCGCCTAAAGATGGGGCTTTCGATAGCAATTATGAACCATTTACTTTAACTACCTATCCTTTGGAATTAGATACTTATACAATCAGGGTTAGGAGTAAAGATAATCTAAACTGCTATACCGATCCAGCTGATTACGCCTCTGATACTTTTACCACTTACGACAATCCCCCTCAAGTTTCTATTATCACTCCAAAAGCCAATGACGCCTGGGGAAAGACTCATAATATCTCTTGGACTGCCTTAGATATTGATAACAATCCTTTAACTTACACAATTCAATATTTGAGAAATGGAATAGCTTATACTATTATTAGTAACTTAACAGCTACTAACTACAATTGGAATACTTCTGAAGTTTATGACGGTTATTATCAAATAAAAGTTATAGCGAATGATGGGATATTAAATGGAGAAGGAAATTCACAATACTTCATAATAGATCATACTGCTCCTTCTATAACTATTGATGAACCTTCTAAAAATCCAACAAATGAAACTTCTATAACTTTTACTGGATCATCTAGTGATAATTTAAGTGGAGTGGAGTATGTGGAATATCAAATTAACAATGGACAGTGGTATGAAGCTATTATTGTTTCGGGATATAAATCCAATAGCGCCACCTATAGATTCAGACATCCTTTTTCTCTTCCTGAAGGAGAAAATATTATTAAAGTTAGAGCCACTGATAGAGCCGAAAATATAGGTTACTCAGATGAAATTAGTATTATTATTGACACCACCTCCCCAATGATTGGAGCTGGAATGATTAAAGACGGGGTTTTTATTCTTTTGCCAGACATATTTGGAAAAACTTACACTAGTATTGGAACACCACTTGATTTTTCGGTTTATATCATTGGTGAGCCAACAATTGTAAAAGTAAAAATTGGTGGGAGAACCTTTAATCTTTTTTATTCTAAATCAACTGGGCTTTATATTGGTCAGATTATCTTGAATTTTGTTGGAAAGTACTCTCTGAATGTCTACACTGAAGACGGAGTGGGAAATAGTAAAGAAAGAGAATTAGCTCAACTTGAAATTGGAGAGTCAGGGATAGTCTTAGATTCTAAAGACCGAGATCCAATTTCAGGAGTCAAGGTCACAGTCTATTTTTTTGAAGAATCAGAAAAGCGTTGGGTAGTTTGGGATGGTAAAGCTTACGGACAAGAAAATCCAGTTATAACTTCCGAAAATGGCCGTTTTAGCATTACTCTACCAGCTGGAAAATTCTATTTTACAGTCGAAAAAGACGGGTACATTTCTTATAAAAGTTCTGAATTTTCTGTCGAAAAAACTAAAATTTTAAATAACGTTATAATTCTTAAAAAAGACATCCGAATTGTCCTTCCCACTAATAAATTAGGATTACCAAGTATTACTGTTGGCTCACGACAAATTTCCGGGATTTTGCTCTTAGTTTTCCTTTTATTTGTGTTTAAAACTATAAGAAAACCGCTTATAAATTTTCTTAAAGGAATTTAAATGACTAAATTAGATTTTCTGAAAAAACCATTTTTTTTGTCTGTTATTCTAATGTTTATTATCGGGGGAATATTAATCTATCTTTTAATTCCTAAATTTTTCCCAAAAATTACTATTGATTTAACTGAAAGAGCGGAAGTTCTAATTGAAGCTAAAATTAATGCCGTCGCTCCAGATTTTACCTTAAAAGACTTAAATGACAAAGATATTTCTCTTTCTAATTTTAAGGATGATATTGTTATGATTACTTTCTGGGCAAGCTGGGATCCGTTAAGTACTGATCAGCTTCCAATTTTAGAAGAAGTCTATCAAAAAATTAAAAAATTTCCTGAGCTTAAAATTTTGACTATAAATAATGGAGAGCCTAAAACCCAAACAAAAAGCTATATCGGACGCGCTGAATTCAATTTCCCAGTCCTCTTAGATACTAATCTTAAAATCTCCGAGACTTATAAAATTGTCAATCTTCCCACCCATTTTTTTATTGATAAAGAAGGTAAAATTAGAGAAATCTTCGTCGGACCCTTAGATAAAAATTCGGTTTTGGAAAAAATAAACAAACTAAGATAGTTCTATCTTGATTAATTATCCGATTCCGCTTATACTTAAAGTAGTCAACAACCGTTAATCAAAAATTAAAGACTACAACAGGAGGTTGTTGTGTGGTTTACTTTTTGGTTTAATAATTTCCATTTAGCTATTGAACTTTTTGGAGGTGTAGTTTTCTTTGTTGCCTCCTGGTTGATTTTTGATACTTTTCTTATTAAAAAAGAGTTAAAAACCAGTTTAAGAAGTTTAGGATTTTTGCTTTTGACCTTTTATTTTATCGCCCATGGTGTTGGTATTGAAAATGAATTTGTTTTGATTTCTTTTCTTATTTTAAACATTATTGGCGCCGCTTTAATTATGATTAGTTTTCTTCTGGAAGTCCCGCCTAAAATCCCCACTCTTCAACCTCTAGTTTTGGTACTTCCCGAGGTCACTAAAATCCAACCTTTCTTCTCTTTTATCTCAGCAGTTCTATTTTTCTATACTAGTAAAATTCTTTTTAAGCGCTATAAAACTCAGTCTGATAAATCTTTAAGGTTTTTTATTGCTTCCTTTTTTCTTTTGGCTTTAGCTTTAATTCTGAATATCTTTGTTAAAACTCCTTATACTTTCGCCTGGGGACTTCAGCATCTTTTCGAAATCGGTGCTTTTGTTTTTTTGGGAATTTGGTGCTGGCAATATTTAAGATTAAGAATCAAAGAAGAGCTGCTTTTGATTTTTGTAACAATGGCTCTTTCGATCGCTATTATTGTTACCTTTACTTTTTCGGCTATTCTTTTAAAGAAAATAGAGTATGACGCTTCACTTCATCTTACTTCCGATGTTAAGATTTTGGACTATACAATTGAAAGAATGAAGGGGGAATCGCTGGCTAATGCTAATCTTTTAGCTAAAGATGAGAATTTAGCCAGTGGTTTATCAACTGGGAGTTTTGGTCAGGTAGAAAATGTTGCCTTAAATTTTGTTGCCGAAACTAAGATGACTTTTTTGACTGTTGTCAAGGAAGATGGAGAAGTAGTTTTAAGAACTCATAATGTTGTTACCAAGGGCGATAATATAAAAACTGAAAAGGCTGGGGGATTGGCTTTAAAGGGAACGGCTTCAGCAACTGTAGAAGCAATGGAAACAGAGAAGTTTTCGATTCGTGGAGCGGCCCCAGTATATTACGAAAATAATTTGGTGGGTGTGGTTTTGACTGGTTATATTATTGACAATACTTTGGTTGATAAAATAAAAAAAGTAACTGGGCTTGAAGCCACAGTTTTCAGTAATGACACTCGAGTTGCTACAACTTATCTTTCAAGTGACGAAAAAACTCGTTCAATCGGGATTAAACTTGAAGATTCAAATGTTTCGAAAATAGTTCTTAAAGACGGTCAAAGTTTTGTTGGACGAACCACTATTCTAAGCCGACCTTATCTTGCTGCTTATCTACCAATAAAAAATGAGAATGATGTTTCCGGGATGATTTCTGTTGCCCGGCCCCAAAGCGACATCTTAGCCGCTGCTGTTAGTACTAATCAACTCACCTTACTTATAAGTGCTATTATTATGGTTATTGCTATTCTCCCAGCCTATAAACTAGCTAAAAGTATTGCCGAACAAATCTAAAAAGTCAAATGTCAAAATTAAAAAACCCTTTATTCTTCGAATAAAGGGTTTTTATTTATAAACTTTGAGTCTCTAGCCAATAAGATATTGACTTATTTTGCTGCCGCCCTGTTTCTTTCTAAAATTGTTTTAATAACCTGAATTACTTCTTTAGCAGTAAGACGAGATTTAACTAAGTACTCAATAGCTCCTAAGTTTTTGGCTTTATTTACATCCTGATCGCTAACGATAAGGTTGGTTAAGATAACAACTGGGGTCTTTTTTGTGGCGGTATTTGTTTTTAATCTCTTTAAAACCTCATAGCCATCTATTTTGGGAAGCATTAAATCTAAAAGAATAAGGTCAGGTTTTTTGTTTTGAGCCATAGAAACTCCATTTTCACCATCAAAAGCACACAAAACCTCATATCCATCATTTTGGAATTTAGTTTGATACATCCGCGAAAGCATCGCATCATCTTCGATTAAAAGAACTTTAG
>CAYFWR010000006.1:9268-17210 GCA_964346865.1 uncultured Candidatus Saccharibacteria bacterium | reverse complement strand
ACTACCCTTTCAATAAAAGACATTGATGGCTCTTCTTTTTTGGACTCCTTACCAGTATAAATTGGCAGACCGAAAGCAAAAGTAGTTCCCTTTCCAGCTCGACTTCGAACCCAAATTTCGCCCCCCATGTTTTCAACCAAAGTTTTAGTAATATAAAGACCTAAGCCTGATCCCTGTTGTTCTCGGGAAAGAGGATTTTCAACCTGATAGAATTTTTCAAAGATATGTTTTAGGTCTCTTTTGGGAATTCCGGTTCCTGTATCTTCAATATAAGTAACAATATTTTTACCAAGAATCTCATTTTCTACAGTCACCCCTCCTTTATTAGTAAATTTAATAGCATTCCCTAAGAGATTACTTAAGACTTCTTTAACTTTATTAACATCAGCATAGACAGCTGGTAGATCTTTAGGGGGGCTATATTTTAGTTCTAAGCCTTTATTTTCTGCTTGAAGCTCAAAATCTTCGATCATTTCAGAAACAACAAATTTCAAGTCCATTTTATTAGGCATTATTACTGTTTTCCCTTGTTCGATTCGAGAAACCGAAAGCATATCTTCAATTAGGGTTAAAAGACGCTCATTGTTTTTGTAAGCTTCCTCTAAATATTGTTTAACCTTAGGATTTATTTTCCCAGCTTCACCATCCAAAAGCATCCCCAACCAACCTTTAATCCCCGTCATTGGAGTTCTTAGTTCGTGAGAAACAACCGAAACAAATTCTCGTCTGGTTTTTTCAACTTCAATCATCGCCTGAGATTCGGCTTTAAGTTTTTCTATTTCCAATTCTTTTCTAATATCTCGGAAAGTCATAATAGCACCAATAATTTTCCCGGAGTTATCTTTAATCGGGGCAACACTGTCAGCAATGGGAATCTGTTGTCCTTTTTTATTTTTAACAATCATCTCTTCGAAATAAAAAGACTTGCCAGTTTTATAAACTTGATCAACCATACAGTTTTTACCACAACTGACCACTTCCCTCTTGGTATCAGTAAATTTTAAAACTTCGCTGTAAACTTTTCCTAAAACACTTCGTTCACTAAAGCCAGTAATTTCCTGGGCTGCCTTATTAAAAACAATAATTCTCCGATCTAAATCCACTGCTAGAACTGCATCGCCAATACTTTCCAAAATCGCCTCATCTTTATTTTTTTCTTCAGCCAGCTTTTTTGCCATTTCATCTACATCTTCTAAAATATTAATCATTGCGGTTCGGCTGCGACTTAAATTCTCTACTTTTTGAGTTAAATTCTCTGATTTTTCTCGGAGTTCTTTAGTCTCTTCGTCTACAATTCTTTCAAGATTTTCAGCGTAATTTTTAGTTTCTTCTTGGAACCCAAGAATTTCAGAGAATATATCAAAAATTAATTTCATCGAAATTACAACATAAATAGCTCCAAAGAAAAATATAATTCCTACTAAAATATTGGGGTCAAACAAGGGAAACTGCATTGATAAAAGTAGAAGATAACCAATATACCCAAATAAAAACAAAAAAATTAAAGCAAAGATAATAATCCACCATCTGTTATGAGTATGAGAACCTTTTTTTATCAATCTAAAAACTTTCCCACAAATATAAGCCCCATAGATCATTATAAAAATACCTAAAATTATAGCTATCTCAGCAATCATTTTTATCCTTTTTTATCTTTTATCTTCTTAAGGTTACTGATATTTTCTTTTAATTCCACCATTCTAAGTTCTCTATCTACCACCATTTTTTCAATCAGCTCTAGTTGTTGATTTTTCTCTTTAAGATCTTCGATTGTTTTTTCTAATTCTTTAGTTCGTTCGAAAACTTTCTTTTCTAATCCTTTTTTAGCTTCTTCTAATTCTTTAGTTCTTTTTCTAATTTCTGATTCTAAATCACTTTTAGTTTTTTCTAAATCACATTTAGCTTGGCTTTCTTTTCTTAAAATTTTAGCTGTCTCAGAAATAGCATAAGAAATCAAAACAAAGGCAACACTCATTCCTAAAAGCCAGTCAAAAACACTTCTCCAAAAGGAAACACCTTTAAAGTAAAAGAAAATCTCAACACTTAAGACCGCTAATCCAACTAAGACTAGGAGTTCTATCTTTAGCCTCCTGAGTCTTAACTTATGTTCCTCCGAAATTTGTTTTTCCATTTTTACTTTTTAATCCTATTTTCTAAGCTCTTGAATCTCCTTTTTAAGCTCTTTCATCCTCAGCTCTCGACCTACCATTAATTTATTAAACTTTTCTAATCCCCTATTAGTCTTTTCTAAATTGTTTTTGGTATTTTCTAGCTCTTTGGTTCGTTCAGCAACGGCTTTTTCTAAGTCTGAATAATAATCTTTTAATGATTCAGTCATTCGATTAAAGGATTCAGCTAATTTTTCAATTTCATCGCCGGTTTTAATTTTTAGCTTATAATCTAAATTTCCTTGACTTATTAATTCGGTTCCTTTATGAAGTTTTTTAATAGGGTCACTAAGATAATATTTAAACCAAATACTTGTAGCAACAGACCAAATTACCCCCATAATAATTAATACTGTGATGTGAGGCATTTCCGAGCCAAAAATTATAAAAATATAATCACCAACTAGTAATGAAACAAGAGTAAAAGAAAAAAGTATAAAAAAAACTTTTTTACTAATACTAAAAAATTTATTTTTTGATTCTTTTGCTGGTAATTTCTTTTGTAATTCTCTCTTTTCTTTCTTTACTTTATAGAGATCAAATTTTTTATCTTTTTTATGACCCTCCATAATAGATACTTTCAATTAATTCAAATAAAAAAATATGTATCTTGTTATTCAGGGTTTATTAACTATCTCTCTAGTATCTTCTTGATTTTATCCACTACTTCTTTTGGCTGCATTCGAGACTTGACTAAATAATCTATTGCCCCCAGCGCTTTCCCTTTCTTGATATCTTTTTCTTCTCCTCCTAAATTAGTTAAAAGAAAAACTGGGATGTCTTTGGTTTTTGAATTCCCCTTTAGCCTTTTTAGAACCTCAAATCCATCCATTTTAGGCATCATAATATCAAGAAGAATAACCGCAGGCAGTTCTTTCTCAGCGAATTCTAATCCTTCTTCACCATTAAAAGCAACTTTTACTGGATAACCGTCATTTTCGAACTTGGTCTGATACATCCGAACCATAAAAGGATCATCTTCAATTAAAAGAATTTTTTTATTCTCAGTCATCTATCCTCCTTTCTCCTGTTAGATATTACAATCTCTTGGAGTTTTTAATGGAAGGTTATGACGATATTAATTTTAACTATTATTTTTCTATCAATTGGTACAACTTATCTAGATTATTGCCAAGATTGTTAATTAAGACTTCCTCCTCTATATTTTTATTTTTATCTTCAAAATCTTGAATCTCTTTTTCTATTTTCCGACAAAGATCGGAAACTTCAAAGTAATCAACTACAGAAGCTGTTCCTTTAAATGAGTGAATTTCTTCTCTTAACTTTCTGATAAGACTCTTAGATTTATTTTTTTTGAGATCAGAAAAAACTTTTTTTAAAAGACCAATTTTTTCTTTGGCATGCTTCTTAAAAATATTCTGGTATTCTTTTGCTTCCACTTCTTCTTATAAATAAAACATAAAAGATTTTCAACCTTAACTATAAAGTAAATCGATCTAAAATTCAAGAGTAACTACCTAAATAGAAAATTAAAATAATTCTCAGAATTATAGGTTACTTAGATCTTTGTGTCTGATGTCTATTTTCCCCTTTTGATCCTTATTTTAATAGTGGTCTGCCAGGCTAAATACTTGCCAATCATTAATCTTGTCTGGGCATCAATTGCAGGAAGAGCTCCAAAAAAGATAGTTATAAAAGGAACTAAAAGCCACTGTAAAACCATAGCAAAATGTCTTCTTTTGCCATATTTTTTGGGTCGAGGCGGTAAAAGAATTACACTAATCCACATCGAGACAACCATTCCAATTGCGGCTAAAGTCAAGATTTTAGAAGCAATTATTGGTAAATTTTGAGCTAAAAGTTGATTTCTAAAATTTGGATTTAAAATAATTGGCAACCAACCAACAAAGGCAATTACTAAGGGAGCGGTAGCCCAATTAAAGTTACCTTCAAACTGACGAAATGTCTGCAACAGCCTATATCCTAAAGAAATATTTTTGTTCCGAATAGAGTTAATAACTATATAGGGAAAGTCAGAAACTCCATAAGCCCAGCGTCGGAGTTGCTTATATTGAGCTTTAAGAGTTTCCCATAAGGTTTTGGTTAAAACAGCATCATTGTAAACTGGAATCCAAACTGGAACAACAGCATAGTCACCATCAAAGGCAAAAAAAGCTCGCCAATACTGTTTCCCATCTTCAACAATACTGTGCCTGTCCCAAAAATCTACCTCCATGAGAGTTTTTAGACTCATTGAGTGAGTCGAAAAATTACGAAGCCGCCAAACCCTAACAGACTCTACCATCTGCCAAAAAGAGCAACTAGTAGCGGAAATTCGAGCTGGGGCAGGAGCATCCCAGATGTTGTTAAAAAACATTGGAATTGGCTGAAAGGAACGCCGAAGTCGGTTAGGATTAGTAATATAATTATAGGTAAGACAAGCAAAAAACTGAGGATGAACTTTTACATCAGCATCAGATGAAGTAACAATAATAGATTCAGGTGGGATTTTTTTTCTTCTAAAATCAGCAGCGACAATTTTGGCAGCATAGGAAGTATTGGCTCCTTTGACTTTTCCTTCACTTGGCAAATTATCGGGGTGAATTATTGAATAAAAATTGAAAAAAAGATGACTATATTTTTTCTTTAAGTATTCTCCATAAGACTTATTTTTTGAAATTCGACCTTCTCCGGCAAAAACAACAGTAATTTTTGCTTTTGGATAAGCCGAGTTAGAAAGTGTCCTTATAGAATCTTCTAAAACTTCGAGGTTTTCTTTATAGCTCGGGAGAATATAAATATGATGAATATCTTCCCAATTCAAAATAGAAGACTTTTTCTTTAAAAAAAGTTCAACTTCCTTAATTTTTTCTTGAAGCTTCAAATATTCTTTGATAATCTTTTTATTTTTAAACCTTACAGTTGGATATAAGAAACGGTTTTTAACCAAAAAGGGATGGCGCTGTTGCAGTTTTTGAGATTTTTGATTTAACTCACCTAAAAATTCTTTTAAATTGGCGATTTTTTTACACATAAAAAGCCAGTCAGTGGCTTCTGCTTTTTTAAGCCGTTGGTAACCTAGGATTGTGTTTTTTGAGATATTTAAAGCTCTAAAAAGCCAAAAAAGATCAAAAATAATAATGAAATAGGCCAATATAAAAGGAAAAGTAGGCGCTAAAAGAAAAGGAATAATAAATGTTACCCAAACTAAAAATCCAGGTAAAACTTCTAAGAAGCGTTCAAACCGGCGGCTTTCAGCTATCTTTAAAATTAAAGAATCACTAATTTCCATTAATCTCCTATAAATTTAATAAAAGTAACACCTTGAAACAAAAGAAAAACCTGAACCATAAAGGAGGTCAAAACTAAAAGGAAGGATATTAACCTTTCTTTTTCATACAAAGTGAAAGCTAAAAAACTATTAATAATAATAAAAAAAAGGCCGCAAAAAGGAATCTGGTAGATCTTCCACCACTGCCCTAATTTACTAGCCCCTATATAAACATTGTAATGAGTTGGTAATAAAGACTCTTGAGGTTCTATTTTTAAAACAAAGAGGATAAAAATTGCTAAATTAAAAAGGAGAGCTAATGTTAGAATCAAAATTATGATTCTATCGTAAAAAAAATCAGTCTTAAGATTTCCCTTGAATTTCTGAGATATTAAATTGATTTTTTCTTTAATCATAATTTGGAGCCTCCCCGGAGAATCGAACTCCGCTCTGAGGCTTACGAAGCCTCTGCATCACCACAATGCTTGAGAGGCTAAATTGGGTTGGAGCGAGAGATCCCGACGAATCGTCAGGACGACCTTTTCCTTAATCATCCTCACCTACTCCGCCGTAGTTGGCTACGAAGGCCGGGTGCAGTAAGTAGATTGGAGCGGGATACCAGAGTCGAACTGGCGCCGCCACCTTGGGAAGGTGGTGTACTGCCACTATACTAATCCCGCACTTTGCCCCGCAAAAATTTTTTTGCCCTTCGACTACGCCTCAGGGCATTCGACTCGATTTATTTTAAAAAACCTCTTAAGGGGTCGGAGACCATCTTTCGACAGTGAGCTCAAGACAGTCGAACTGCGAGCAAGTCCCGATGAAAATCGGGGCGAG
Organism: uncultured Candidatus Saccharibacteria bacterium; assembly: GCA_964346865.1. GTDB lineage: Bacteria > Patescibacteriota > CPR2 > CAYFWR01 > CAYFWR01 > CAYFWR01. The sequence continues at coordinate 10,973 of CAYFWR010000006.1, read as the reverse complement.
TCGAATGGCGGCCACGAAGGGATTTGAACCCTCGATCTCCTGCGTGACAGGCAGGCGCTTTAATCCGGGCTAAGCTACGTGGCCAAAATTTTACGAACCGGGCAGGCGTTTTAATCAAATCAAACTATATAACTAAATAAAGAATCTCCTATTTTAAGATCCCTCTATTCACTATACCATATTTAACTTTAACTAATATAGAGTACTAAAAAATTAAACTAAAATCAAGTCTAAATTAAAAACTAAATTTTAACATCAATAACAATTCGCCAAGGGGAAGACAAAACTGAAACTAAAAAAGGAGTTTCTTTGTTTAAATTAAGAACAACCCGAGAATTATTATCATCACCTAGAGGAATTATTCTAGCTTCTTTTATAACTTCGCCAGAGAAGGGAGCCTTGTCTTTTGTATAAGTCGCCTCACCTCTATCAATATCAAAAGTCCGAGTATCAGTTAAAATTGTTTCTAAAACAAAGAGGTTAAGATCAGTAATCTTTTCTCCCTGGACATCTAAAATTGGTTCTTTTTCAGTATTAATCTCTTTAACTTGATAATAAGGCGGTAATTCTGATAAAGACTTAAGATCGACAACTACTCGTTCATAGCCTTCTTTACTATGAGAAGAAAATCGAATGTCAGTTATAAGATAATAACCACCAAGTTTACTGATATCACCTTTTTTAGGGGTATAATCAAAATTAGAAAGCGGAGGGACAACAGGGGAAGGTGAAGCTGAAAAAGTTGGGCTTGGTAAAGGAGGAGGCGAGAAGGTAGTTGACGGTTTTGTTTCTTTTTCTTCTTTAATCTTTTTTCCTGCCAAATACCATCCCAAAAAGGCAACTCCACTAATAGAAAGTAAAATCAAAAAACCAATCAAATATTTTTTTTGAGTTCTACCTAAAGCCATAATTCATATTAAGCGATAAAACTGATCTGTATCCTAAAAAGTATATATGAGAACACTTTTATTTATTTTATAAATTTCCAGATTTTGGCTGTCTTTCTTTTTTCTGTCAACCAATCCTGAAAATCTTGAGTCTTAAGTAGGATGTGGTGAGCATGAACCTCAGGCTTCCCTTGATCATTAGTTCGAACTTCCTCAACCTTGATTATATGATAACCATAGGTAGTTTTAACAAGATTACTAATCTCGCCAACTCCAAGACTAAAGGCAACATCTTCAAATTCTTTTACCATTTTACCTTTACCAAACCAACCTAAATCACCTCCAGAGGCTGCCGTAGTATCTTGACTATATTTCTTAGCCATTTCGGCAAAATCTGCTCCTTGTTTAATTTGCTCTAAGATATTTTCTGCTTTAGATCGTACCGAAGCATTAAAACTTTCATCTGAGGTCACTTTTTCTTCAACCTGCTTACCTAAGAGTTCAACTCTAAGATCATTTTTAAATTCCTCAAGGGTCCAATTATAATGTTTTTGTAAAGATTCTTTAAGTTTACTTTCGCCACCATTAGCTTCTACCACCTCTTGATATAAAGCCTCTAATTCTTGATTAGTAACAGAAATTCCTAGCTTTAAAGCTTCTTGACGAATAATTTCTCGATCAATCATCTCATCTAAAACGACTGGTTTTAATTTATCTAAAGCCTCGGTGTTTAATTTGCCTTCTCTAAATTCTTTGTAATTTTTTCGAAATTCATACCTTACTTTATAGTCATAAAAACTAACAATCTTCCAATTTAC
>CAYFWR010000006.1:0-9168 GCA_964346865.1 uncultured Candidatus Saccharibacteria bacterium | reverse complement strand
TAATTATTACTTAAGCTAATTTATAATATACAATAACTTTTCCCCAAAAACAAGAGCATTTTACAACCTTCTAAACCTTAACCAATTTTTTCAACATAAAAAGTACAGCTAATATGGTTATAAATCAAATGAGGAATAATAATCTATTTCTTTCCTTTTATTAAATCTACTAGTTCTTCGGCAACTCTCTTTTTACTTGATTCTGACTTTTTCTCTATTAAATCCAAGGTTTGAGTCTGAGTATTCCGAGGATCACTAATATTTTCTAAATCTAAGGAATTACTTCCTGAAAGAATTCTTACTGTCCCAAAACCAAAAGCTGTTGCTAAAACTCCATTTATCTCAAAGGTAATATCACTAATTTTATTAAGAGAAACTTCCGCTACTTTCCGGTTAAAAATTCCTTTTTGAAAAATAGCAATTACTCGCTCAGTAGTAATCATATAAATTTCCCCGTACCAATTAACCCATTTGTAAAGCCCGTAACTTAAAGCGGCAGTAAAAATAACAAAAGCTAAAACCACAAGAATTGGAATATTAAATTTGGTCAAAATATAGGCGGATGGTACTAAAAAAATTAAGGTTTTTATTATTGGTAAAAGAAGAGTTGCTGGATGTTTTCTTAAAATCCGAATTACTTTCTCTCCTTCTTTTTGGTCAGGAAAAGTATAGTCCATGATAACAGATCAAAAATAAAAAATACAAATTAAATATGTAAAAATTTATATATTTCAAAATTATATATTTGATTTTTGAGATTTGATTTTTGATTTTACCGCCTTTGGCGGTATGGTGCCCCCACCAAGAGTCGAACTTGGATCTAGGGCTTAGGAGTCCCTTGTTCTATCCATTGAACTACGGGGGCGAGTGGACAGGTCTGACCACTAACATCCTCCTGATGATCAGCCGTAGGCTGAAGCTACTGGGGCAGATGATTAATTAAAACTTGAATTATCTTTAATAATTATTCGAGAAAATTCGCGACTTTAAAAGGTATGTTTTTCATGAACAGTAGAATAGCTTAAAAGCTCACTCCTTTTAAACCATAAATTTATCTCAGATTTAGCGTCTTTCTGATTAGCTGAAGCATGAATTAGGTTTCTAACTACTTTTTTCTTTTTGTCACAATGATCGAAACTTGCATGACTAAAATCGCCTCGAATAGTGCCAGGAGGAGCAGATTTTGGTTCAGTAGTACCACAAATCTTTCGAACGTTATCAATAGCATTAATTCCTTCTAAAATCATTGCTACCACCGGGCCTGAAAGAAGATAGTTAATAGTATAATTCCTTACGTGTTTACCTCTTCTTTTAGCTATATCTTCAGTATAATGTTTCTTAGCAAATTCCTTGTCTACCCAGACCATTTTCATCCCAATAATTTTAAGTCCAGCGTCTTCAAGGCGGGTAATAATCTTTCCAACTATTCCTCTCTCAACTCCATCAGGCTTTATTAAAACTAATGTTTGCTCCATAATTGATTAAACATTCTACACTAATTTCCACTAATTTATCTGCACTAATCTAACACTAATAATTGGTGTATAATTCGTGTGGTCTAACCCAGATTCGTGTTCTATTCGTGTAGCTCTATTATTTTAGCAAATTTATCCTTATCTTTGAAGGGTCCAATGAGTGCCAAATTGATTTTCCCCGGAGTAAAAATATCTTGAGCAACCTTTAAAATATCTTCAGAGGTCACCTGACCGATTTCTTTTAAAATCTCTTCTTCAGTCCGAATTCGATTTTCCAAAAGTTCCTGAGAACCAAGAAAATCAGCCAAATTAAGAGAGTCTTCCAAACGCAAAATCAGGTTCCCTTTCAAATATTCCTTGGCTTTATTCAATTCTTTTTCGGAAACCTTTGTTTCAGTAATCTTTTGATATTCATTTTTAACAACCGAAATAGCTTTTTTTACTCTTTCATTATTTGCACCAACATAAGTAACTATGATCCCTGTGTCTTGATAACTCTCGATTGTTGTGTACAAAACATATGCCAACCCCAACTTCGCTCGAACTTCAATAAAAAGACGAGAACTCATTGAGCCACCAAGAATAATACTCAAAATTCGCAAAACAGCCCTTCTTTTATCTAAAAGAGAATACGCTCTTGCTCCCAAACAGAAGTGGGTTTGATCGGTTTTTTTAGTCTCCAAAGAGATAAGAGAAGAAGGCTTTTCCCCCTTAAATTTTTCCCAAGAAAAGGCCTTTTCTCCTCTTATTTTTCCAAAATACCTCTTTACTTTTTCCAGCACCTCTTTCCCGCCTATATTACCGGTAATACTGACAACAATATTAGAGGGGACATATAGGTCGTTTAAATAATTTTTAAAATTATCCCGTTTCATTCCCAAGACAACTTCCTTTTTTCCTAAGATTGACTGACCTAAAGCACTATCACCGAAAATCAAGTGAAGAAAGTTAAAAAAAATCTTATCCGACGGAGTATCTTCGTAATGATTTATTTCCTCAACAACAACAAATTTTTCCTTATTGATTTCTCTCTCCTCAAATTTAGAATTCAGGATAATGTCGGAAAGAATATCTAAAGCCAAGTCTAAATGTTGAGAAGGAAGCTTGATATAATAAAAAGTTCTTTCAACGTCAGTGGCAGCGTTTATTTGGCCACCGACCGAATCAATTTCTGTAGTAATATCAATTACTCTTGGTCTTCTTTCCGTTCCTTTAAAAGCCATGTGCTCCAAAAAATGGGAAATACCATTAATCTCTTTTTTTTCATATCTTGATCCGGCTCCTACTGAGACAACAACCGAAGCGGCCTTTGTTTCGGCTAAAGGATTAATAACGACTCGAAGGCCATTTTTTAGAGTATGTTTTTTAAACGCCATTTTTATCCTCTACCCTATTAGATAATTTTATATCTAATAGGGTTTAACTAAATTATCCCTTAAACCAAGAAAAAATAAAGACAAAACTTAGAAAATTGAATTTAATCCTGTCATAAAAACCGAGACAATAACACCCGCAATTAGAATCCCTAAAATAATAAGAGGAATTGCCTTTTTAGGAGGAATTCCGAAAACAAAGGCGGCCACGGCTCCGCTCCAACCACCAGTAATCGGTAAAGGAATTGCCACAAAAGTAACTAAAGCAATTTCTTCTAAAACTTCAAACTTATGACTGTGCTTAATCCTTGTTCTTTCAAAAAGCCATTTGAAAAAACGTCTGAAAAAACGAGAGTTTTCAGAAAGATAAGTTGAAATTCTCTCAAGAAAATAAACCAGAAAAATAATAGGAATAATATTTCCTAAAACTGCCCAAAAAAAAGCTTGCCCAAGCGACATTTTATAGACTGATAATGCTAAAGGAATCGCTCCCCGCAATTCAAAAATTGGAAGCATCCCTACTAACATTACCGCAATCTCTTTTGGAATACATGACAAAATAGAAATAATGTTCATTGTTATAATTATAAAATTACTACAAATTTGTTAAAAATACATTTTGTTGTGATAGAGCTATAATCTGACGTCATACTGAACTTGTTTCAGTATCTCGAGAAAGGAGAAAACGATAGTAAGATCCTGAAATAAATTCAGGAGGACATTTTTCAAGGGATCAAACTATCTGAAATATAAAAACAACAGAACTATAACTCCGAAGATCAACCGATACCAGACAAATATCTTAAAATTACTTTTTTTAAGAAATTTTAACAAATACTTTATGGCTAAAAATCCTGAGACAAGTGAAGAGAAAAAACCACAAAAGAAAACTAAATCTAAAGTGATTTTACCTAAAAAAAGGTCTTTTGACTTAAAGATGCCGGCCCCCAAAATAATCGGGGCGGCTAAAAGAAAAGAAAATCTAGTTGCTTCTTCTCTACTAAAACCCCGCCAAAGACCGGTAGAGATTGTGATTCCTGACCGAGAAACTCCGGGAATAATTGCCAAGGCTTGAGAAATCCCAATAAGAAGACTGTCAATTAATCTAAGATTTTTTAAATTTCGTTTGCCTATTTTTTGATCAACTAAATACAAAACTACCCCAAAGCCAATCATTGCCAAAATAATTACTAGAGGTAGTCGAAAAATCGATTCAGCTTCTTTTTCTAAAAAAAATCCCGCTAAAGCTCCGGGAATAGAAGCTAAAATTAAAAACCAAATCAATCTTTCATCGGGGTCAAAAGAGGTAGCCTTGTTTCTAAATTCTTTTTTAAGACTTCTAAAAAAAGCTTTTGCTAGTCTTGTCCAGTCTTTATAAAAATAAGTAAAAACTGCCAAAACGGTTCCCAAGTGCAACGCAACATCAAAAGTTAATCCTGGATCGGGAAAATTAAAAAGCCAAGGGATAACAGCTAAATGAGCTGAAGAAGAAATCGGCCAAAATTCGGTTAGTCCCTGGGCTATTCCCAATAAAAGAGCATAAAAAATATCCACGATATTTATCTTAACACATTACAGACAACCCAAAAAGGGGCAAAATTTAACTTCAAAAATCTAATCCTAAAGACTGAAACCCTAATACAAAATACAAAAGTCAAAATACAAACTGACATATCAAAATTTAAAATTTTTAATTTCACATTATCATTTTGAGATTTGATTTTTGATCTTTGACTTCTTATAATGTTATAATAATTGTGCGACGTGACCACACGAATCTATCACGAATCTGAAAAAACTTCACACTAATAAAACACGAATTCACTAAGGAAAATGAATATCGAAGACCTAATTTTAGAATTTTTAGAGTACCTAGAGATCGAAAAAAACGCTAGCGAGCTTACAATCAGAAACTATGATCATTATTTACAACGCTTTAAGACCTTTGCTGAAAAAGAAGTTGGAAAAGGATTAAAGCCAAGTAATATCTCTTTAGATTTAGTTAGAAAATACCGAATTTATCTTAACCGACTAACAGAGGAATCTGGTAAAAATCTAAAAAAAATCACTCAGAACTACCACATTATTGCTCTTCGGGCTTTCCTTAAGTATTTAGCCAAAAGAGATATTAAAAGTTTAGCCGCTGAAAAACTGGAATTAGGAGATGCTGAACGAAAGCCAGTAGAATTTTTAGAGATTTCTGAGGTCGAAGCTCTTCTTTCGACTCCAAATACAGCCGATATAATTGGTCTTCGAGATAAAGCGATTCTTGAAACTCTTTTTTCGACTGGGCTTCGGGTCTCAGAACTGGTAAAACTAAATCGAGATCAACTTAATTTAGAAAGAGGTGAATTTATGGTCCGAGGTAAGGGCGGTAAGGATCGAGTTGTCTTTCTTTCAGACTCTGCTAAGATAACTCTCGATAGTTATCTAAAAAAGCGACAGGATAACTTTAAACCTCTGTTTATCCGCCACAATATCCCTGAAGATAAAGCTGATGAAGGAGAATATTTAAGACTAACTCCCAGAACCATCCAGCGAATTATTAATAAATATGCCAAAGCAGCTGGGATTGTTAAGAAAGTGACACCTCATACCTTGCGCCACAGTTTTGCTACAGATCTTTTGATTTCCGGAGCCGATATTCGCTCAGTTCAAGCCATGCTCGGCCACTCTTCGATTACAACGACTCAAGTTTATACTCATATAACTAACAAACAACTCCGCGAAGTCCACCAAGCGTTCCACGGAAGAAGACGAAAGAAATAAAAGTCGCTAATTCTGGCCACTAATTATAGTCGCTAATAAAAATTGAGGCTGAACCTCGATTTTTAAGTAAGAGACCTACGGCTATCTTACTTACTGTCTATTCAAAATAACCAAAGATTTCACAAATATAGTTTCTAATAATCCAAAATAACTATCATATTGTCAACAAAACCAGCTATGTTACTGGCTACTCGCATATAGATATCTTCACTTCCTCCAGTTGCTATTTCTCCGGTCCACCTAATTGTCCGATTCCCTGATCCTATCTTAGGAACTTCGTAAAAAACTTTGTCCATATCAAAAGTCCCACTATTTTTTCCAACAAGACTTCCAGTCTTTTCCCAACCACATTCCCAATTACCAGTAATCTCATTAGTTTTAAAAATCTTCAATTTAACAGCAACTCCAGGAATATACCTTAATCTGATTCGATAATAATTATCAATAACCAAAGGAAAAGGAAGGGCTTCATCAATAACAGTTTCTTCAAAATCAGTATCATCATTTCTAACATAAACATTTATCTTATCACTAAATATTCTGGTCGTAATTAACTTTTGGCGAGTTCCTGATCCTTTTTCAAATTCCTTATCACAACATTCTTCTGAATCTCTATCGGTAAGTCCTATCCCTAAGTACTTGTTGCCACCACCGATTATCTCAGGTTTAAATGTAAACTCTTGAAGATAGCCCTTAGAACCTGTGCTACCACTAGTTGGGCTACCCTCAGAATCTTTACAGTTTCTAATATCATGGACTCGCCACCAAGTCTTATTTCCAACTCCTTTAGTGGCTTCACTAGGCCTGAGGTCAGGGTCAGAACTATAATCATCAATACAATTTGGAGGCAATTCAAATGTTGTTCGGACCTTTCTGTTAATATCATTAGAAGTACCTAAACTTTCAATTTTAGCACCTTTAAACTGGTCTCCATCTGGACTGGAGATCCTACTAGTTAGCTCAATATTTAATTTAAATAAAAGATTCGTCCCAATAACAAGAGTCTCTGAATATTGGTAGCCTGGAGAGGCTGAAGAACTCTCAAACCATTCTGGGGCCTTTTCTTTTACAATCTTCATTCCTTTCTCAATTCCAGCTTCGGCCGCATAATAGGCTCGATGGGCGTCATCAATATTAACACTAAAACGAATCTCTTTTACCATTATCGAGACCATTGTCGCTACAATTAAAAGCAGAAGGGTAATAATAAGCATTGTCCAAAGGAGTGAAATCCCTTTTTGAGATTTTTTATATTCTTTTATCTTTCTTTGTAATTTAAATGTTATCATTTTTTTATTCTAATTTAACTTATTTCGAATCCCTTATCTCTATCTTAATAATTTCTCTATCCAACAGCACTGATTTAAATAGTAACTTTAAACTTTGCACTTTAAACTTTCTAATATTGTCCTCTTAAAACCACTGATGATTTAAGTTCAACTTCATACTCTTCTCCAGTGCCATAGGCAGGATTTCTTTCTATGACTTTAATATAAATATTCAAAATTGCTGGTACTGCAGAAATCTCCTCAAATTTCAATTCTTCTACTATAACGCTATTACTGGTAACGCTACTTTTAATACCTGTTGTTAGGTCAGTCTTTTCTAAAACTCCTGAAGCTGGATTAACAGAAAATTTTACTTTTCCAACATCTTCAACATCAACTTCTAATTCTCTTAGTGACCCTGACCCAGAAACTGTGATTTTTTGAGATATTCTAACAACTCGGCTTATCTCCTCCATTGCTAACCGAGCATTTTGCTGAGCATCTTTTACTGCTACTCCCCGAGTATTTAAGCGGTTTATAGTCACAAAAACAGCTGTAGCCATAGTAACTGCCACGGCAAAAATCCCCATGGCGACAACTAATTCAATTAAACTAAACCCCTTAGTCGCAGATTGATGCAGATTCCTGCCTGCCGGCAGAGGGCGGATTGATGCAGATTTAAATATTGTGCAATTCATAATAAGAAAGTTTTAAATTTTTACCTATGCTTTTGAGATTTGATTTTTGATTTTTGATTTTTTATCATTCTTGTTTTGTAAAGTAAGTAATAAATTCTAAAACTTGATAATCAGTTCCCCAATCAGGATGACCTTGTCCCGGTACTCCTCTACTCTCCCAACCAATTTGAACCCTAATTTTTCTAACTTGATCACTACAAATCTGATTTAAACTTGGACATACTTCAATCCCAGAGGTTTGCAAATAGCTATCACTCCCACTGAGAGTCTCTATGTAAACCCGACGTCTAAACTTCTCATAGGGAATAGGGACCTTGTCTCCATTAACTACATCACTTGTTTCGGATCCAAGAACCCAATTATTATTTAGCTCTTCTGTTTCCACAAAGTTTCGCCAATTACCTCCGGTGGTATCAAAAGATCCATCAAAAAAAGTGCAGGAATTTTCATCTTTAATCATCCTTACCGCTTCCAAAGCCTGCTGGGCTAAATTGGTTGCCTGAGTTCGGTCGCGTCCGGCAAGCCCTAAAGATAAGGAGTTAGAAAAAACAAAAATTACGCCAGTTAAAACAATTGAAAGAATAGTTAAAGCCGCTGTAACTTCAATGAGGGTTTGCCCTTGATTTTGAGATTTTTTTAAGGAAAGATTTTTCAAAGCTATCCTCATTCAATGGTTGTTTCCCCAGTCTGGGAATTAATATTTATATTTTTTTCGATCCCACCATCATTTTCCAAAGTTAAAGTTATTGTTATAATTCCACCAAGAGGATTTGGAGAACTGACTTGCCAAATACCCTCAACTTCTGTCCAGGTCCAGTCACCGTAATCATCGCCTGTAACAAACGTTTTACCAAATGGAGTAGCAAAAATTATATATAAATCATCAGAAGTAGTTTCAGTTATTTCTTTTATCGATACTCCTGGAGGAAAATCAACGGTTTCCTTGAAGTTTTCTGACAAGGGAGAGGTTGTTCCTGTATATTCATACGATGTAGATTCTGATCCTAATTTTGTTAATTTTACACTGTATGCTTTTGGAATATTAGGATCAGTACCAGAAGGTGAAAGAGCTAGGGTATTGGCTTCACGGATAGCGGTTTGGATTTTCTGAGCCGCTTGGTCAAGTCGGGCAACTCGCCCCGCCCCATAAAGAGCATAAATTAAAATTCCTCCCACAACTGCAAGAATAGACATAGAGACGATAATTTCGATAAGAGTATATCCACTTTGTATCTTTTTCAGCATCTTAAAGCTCTTACGGTTATTATAACACAAATTTAAAATTCTAAGTACTAATTTCTAAACCCTAAACAAATTATAAATTTTCATCCTTCGGATGATAAGCTGCAGGCTGAAAATGTTCAAATTTTCAAAAAGTTTTGGATTTGGACATTAGGATTTGTTTAGAATTTAGGATTTAGGATTTATTTAGTAGATTCCCAAAATATTAAAATACCAACTTAAAATAGCGTTGCCCCAAAAAAGAGCGACAAAAGTGCCGGCTACTAAAAAGGGACCAAAGGGGATCTGGGATTTTAGTTTCTTTTTTTTCAAAATAATCAACATCAAACTAACCAATGATCCA
>CAYFWR010000005.1:20257-26535 GCA_964346865.1 uncultured Candidatus Saccharibacteria bacterium | reverse complement strand
TAATTCTAAAAGTAAAACTACATGACTGCCAAGTGTCTCTTTCTTGCATCAGAACAGTAAAGGTATTTGGAGTCCACATTGGGTCACTTTTATCCCATATCCACTCACTCCCTGGAGGTTTTGCGGGATTCCATTTTCCAATACCAAGACTAGTCCCTTGGACATAGGTATGTGAGGGACCATCACCAACTTCCGTATCAGAACCAGAACTCCCGTCGCCAAAGGTAAACTGTTGAGGTAAATGATCCCAGGTATTATGCATATTCACCTGTAGAGTTCCACTTGGGCCGTATTCCGCTTTTTCGGGATTAGCAAGATAATGATAATATATTCCGTCATAGGGATTGGTATAATGAGGAAGAACCATACATGGTCCCGGCCCAGGGCCACCTCCATCACCAGGAACATCAGTACCTGGTAGTCCGTGGACAACTTCATTAGATTCACCACCACCTGTTGAGCCATCGGCAAGGGTCCAAGCCATTCTAAATTTGTTTCTCATTATAGAAGAGCCACCATTAACTCGAACAGTTATATGAAGTTCTAAATTGCTCCCCACCTCAGGAAAATTCCATCTCACTGAAGCTCCATCAAAAGTATTACTACTTCCAACATTATCATGACTAATATGGGTCGTACCAGCTGGGATAGTATCAATAATAAGAACATTATAAAGAGTACTCCCTGAGTGATTGAATCTAAGAGTATAGTTAATATTATTTCCTACATCAACAATCCTGCCACTGGCTGGATCAGCTGATTTTACCAAGGCTCCTCCCCCATTACATCCAATACAGGGCTCAGGCCTTAATCCAATATTATAATTTTGATCTCCACCATTGGTAAGATAAATGTCCCCAGTTATATTATCATAATAACCAGATTTACTCGCTTTTAGCTTCCAGGGGGCACCACCTCCCCAGCCACAGTTGGCAAAACAGCCAAGACCGTCGACCCGGGCAAAGTTATAAGCACCAGTTGAGGCAGTCTGGCTGGCAGACCGGGGCCCACACCAACCATGCTCAGAAGAAGAAAGACTAGTACACTGACTTCCAGAAGTAGCCGTAGTATATAATTCTACCGTAGCGCCAGGAAGCCAATTACCAGTATTAACATCAAAAACTGCTCCCCAAACATGAGCTCCTTTACAGCCAGAGCAGACATCACAAGCAGCCTCGGCTTTCTGGATATTTAAAAGAGAAGCGATTTTACTAAAAGCTAATTTTTTAAATTTCTCAAAGATATTAGTTATGTATTCTTTTACCTGATTAGTCTTTTTATAGGAATCAAAAAAACTATCCCAAGATTTGTATTTACCTCCGCCAACCTCGGTAGCTTTAAAGATGGCATAATACCCACCTTCGGATTTAATAACATTAGAATCCCCATTCTGACTAAGTTTAGTAATAGCTTCCATTTCGGATTGGTTGCTTAGAGATTTTTCTTCGCTGATCTCCTTAAAATAAGAAGCCCAAAGATTGGGGTATTTGTACTCTGGATCTGACATTGCTTCTTCAGAAATTTTATCAAAACTTTCGCCGGCCTGAAGACGACTGTAATAGCTATTCATTCTTTCCTTGGCAATCCGATCAGATTCAATTAACTCCATCCCCTCTTTTAAAGGAACATCATATCTCATATAAACATAAGTGCCTGACCAATAAGAAAGAATATAGGGAGCTAATTTCTTTTTAAGAAGTCTAGTCTCAATGGTTTGTTTGGTGTCGTCAACCGTCCAATCATAGGCGGTCGCAATCGCTTTTTTATATTCATCTTCCGAAGAATAAAGTTGAGTAATATATTTAAGCTCACTATCTATTTCTTCAGAAGAGATTGAAATATTTCTTTTTTCAGCCTCTTCTTTTAGAATTAGATATTCAGTGATTTTCTCGGCAGTATCTTTGGCAGCAGTTTTAAGTTGGGTCTTTTTTAAATCTTTATTATCTTTAGTAGTAAAGCTGATAAACTTTTTATACTGAGCTAATTTATGATTAAATTCAGTTTTGGTAACGGTTCTATCGCCAACCTTAATAACCACCCTTTTCTGATCAAAATACCAGTAAACAGCACCCAAAATAAGAAGGATTAAAAAGATAATTGAAAATAACCTAATATTGGTTTCAGTAAAAGTTGATCTTATTCTCCCCATATTTTCTCCTTAATTTAACCTTTAAAAATAAGGCTAAAAAATTAAAACCAATCCTAACTACACTACAACACGTAGCGCCTAAAAGATTGGTTCTGTTTCTTAGCTAACATTTACTTTATCCCTCTAAATAAAAAATACCATAAGCTTTTTTAGATGTCAAGTATTACAAATTACTACACGAATGTCTATGTGAAAATAGACAACAAGATTAAAGTCGTCTTTAATAGCCTTGCTGAGCTAACAGACTTTAGTCTGCCTTTTTTATAAAGGACTATCCTTTAGCTAAAGAGTAGTCCTTATTACTATATTTGTAGCAAATTTGTATAACTATTTGTCCCGACGTTTCATTAAATAATTTAGAATAAGGAAGTCGGGATCCCGAAGTCCTAATGAGATTTTTAAATTGATGCTTCGGGATAGCTATTCGTAACTAGGGCGCTATTTCTTTCCACTCAATTTCCCACTGTGGCTTAACTGTAAGCTGATATCTACAACTGACCGGATTTAAAGTTCCATCAGTCCGACGAACAGTTACTATCACATTGAATAATCCCGAGGTAGTATAATTATAAGTTTGTTTCGATTCATATCGTGTATTATCTGGAGGGTCCAGTGGTGTACCAGGCTCATTATCTAGATTATCATCAGTTTTGCTTTGGTCGAAATCCCAGTCGAAAACTAACTGTCGACCTTTGTTGTCGGTAGCCACTGCAGTAAAGTTCACTGTTAATGGAGGAGTTCCTTCCTTAGGCACAGCAGTAATCGAAACACAACTAATTGTATCGGGAACAAGAATTGTAAAATTAGTAGAGCAACTCGTTGTAAGTTCCCCTTGTTCTACTTCAATCGAAATATCATAGTTAGTATCATTGAAAGGAGCATAAGACCTTTCAAATATTACCTCATTTTCTCCTTCTAAAGTAACTGTACTAATTGAGTCAGTTAAGGTATATCTTCTTATCCCTGTGCCTCTACTTCTGGCAATCACCTTCACCTGAACTGGCTGATTAGCCCCAGTACTGGTTATAGTTCCTCCGGCAGCTATTAAGTTATCAGCTGAATCCCGGAGTTCAATCTGACAATCATCTAAAATTCGAGCTATATATTTAGCTGTCACAACAGTCGGGTTACCTGTAGCGTTAGCATTTACAGAAACTGTTCTGCTAGAGTCATTAATTTCCCACGTCCCGCCTCCTGAAGCCTCCCAGCCATCAAAAATATACTCTTCAGTACTTTCATCAAGCGGGTCCCAAGCAGTTACCTTTTCTGGAGCAGTTAAAGTAGTAACAATTGAAGTCATTTGAGATACTGAATAGTTAGTCCAACCACTATAACCTGGTGCAGAAGAACTAACATAAATAAGAGCAATAGGGATAGTCCGACTGTTAACCGGAGTTGAATTTACTTGAAGAACATAAGGAAATTTAACCAAATTTAACTTGTAAGCCATATGGGGATTCTGCCAATCCTCAAGACCTCTGTCTACAACTCCTTTACTTGCTGCTTGAATTGCTAGAAGATTTTGTCCCGGCCTTAAAAGTGATTTGCTAATTATAAATCCATTATCGTTGGCATCACCATCTGGATTATTAAAAAATCTAACACTGGTACCAGTAGCTTTTTCGCCTACAAAAATGCCATTTATATAAACTCTTGCCCAATCATTTACGATTCCATAAATAATTGCATGATCGCTTTCATCAAGATCAGTTTCGCTAACATTAAAGACATTTCTTAATAAAATAGTGTCATTACCCCAAGATTGATCTAATTCATTTCTATCCATTCGAGTGCGAGAATTCCACCAAATTGGAGTAACCCCATTAGCCTCGGCCCAGGTTACAACATTAGGTTCGCCATAACCGGTTGTTCCGCCGTTATAAACAGCATTTTGCCACGGCGAGGAATAACTATAACTTATCGAACTTCCCCAGTTAGAATACCAGTCTGTCGGAACCCATTTCCCGCCATTACTTGAATAAGTTCGCCATTGTTCTACCCATAATCCGCATGATTTCCAGGTCCCTCCAGCATAAAAGTCCATTCCTTCAACGGAAGGAGAGTTACAAGGAGAACCCGGGGGAGGCCAAGAATTACCGCTAGTGTTAGGAATTGGAACATTATTTTGCCGTCCGTCAATGGTAAAGCCTCGGTACTCATCCCTTAAAATCGGTCTAACTCTATCATTGGTGCTGCTCCCGGTAACAAATACTTCTTCTCCTTGCGCATAAGCCTTGCTTGTCTTTGGTAAACTAAAATTGATATCTGAGAATACACCGTAAAAAAGCAAAAAAACAATAAAAAAACCTAAGATGTTTTTAAATTTTCTTTGATTTAATTTAATCATAATGAAGTGCTAAAACTTTATCATTTTCATCTACCAACATTACAATCTCTGATCCTACTTTAACGTCTGAGAGGCTTCCGTTCTCTGAGCTAGAACCTTTCTGATAAACAGTTTTACTATCTACAGCATAGATGACAACCTGACCTTCTTTTAATTTTGTTTGCAAACTATTTCCATCAACCTTAGAAACTACACCTCTTACCGAAATATTTCTTTTAACTGATTCCCGGATTTTTCTTTCCTTTTCTTCTTGCTTTAATCTTTCTTGATCTTGCTCTCTTATGTAAGCTTGTTTTTTAGTATAAAAAAAATAACTCATGGCTGTTTGTACAACAGTAACTACCAATACAATGAGAACTAATTTTAAGAGAAGTTTTTTAGTCATTGAGTTATTATATTAGAATTTTTTTTATTTTAACTTTAGGTTCTTATCAATTACAAAATTTCTAATATAAAAATACCATAAGCTTTTTTGGGTGTCAAGACTTGGATCTGAATTTTTATTAACAGCCATTAGTTATTCTGTTATTAAGTTACTCAGTCAGCTATAATAAAATTATGAGTCTGTCTATTGGAATAGTCGGATTACCCAATGTTGGCCCCCCTTGTTCCAATCTCTATCGGGACTACGGACGGACTACACTCACCTTATCTTTAATAACATATATTCAAGGAGAAGCTATGTCTCTTTCAATAGGTATTATCGGTTTACCCAACGTTGGGAAATCGACCTTATTTAATGCTCTTTTAAAAAAAGCAAAGGCCAATGTCTCTAACTATCCCTTTTGCACTATTGAACCCAATGTTGGAATTGTCGAGGTACCAGACAGTCGCTTAGAACAAATAGCTAATAGTTTAGGACTTTCTAAAAAAATTCCCGCTCCAGTAAAATTTATTGATATTGCTGGTTTAGTTAAGGATGCTCATAAAGGCGAGGGGTTAGGAAATCAATTTTTAGCTCATATTAGAGAATGTGACGCCATAGCCCATATTGTCCGATTCTTTGAGAATCCAAACATTACTCACATTCCGGGTAAAGTTGATCCCAAAAATGATATCGAAACGGTTAATCTTGAGCTGATTCTAAAAGACTTAGAAATAACTGAAAAAGCAATTAAAAAATCAAGAAGTACTACATTAGAAAAGATAAAAAAATCTCTTGAAGAAGGAAAGGCTGTCTCGGGAATTGATCTTAGTAAAAAAGAAAAGGAGGCTATTGTTGATCTTTCTTTTTTAACTGCCAAGCCAACTTTATATGTTGGGAATGTAGACGAAAAAGAGATAAAGAGTGGGAAGCTGACACTTCAACTAGGTTCAGTGCAGACACTTGACAATTTACAATTAATTCCAATCTCAGCAAAACTAGAAGCCGAGCTGAGCGAATTCTCGGACAAAGAAGCTAAGGAATATTTAGAAAGTTTGGGAGTTAAAGAAAGAGGGTTAGATCGGGTAATTAAAGCGGCTTACAATCTCTTGGATCTTATTACTTTTTATACTTTAACTGCTGATCAGGTCCAAGCCTGGCCCATTAAAAAAAATGCCAAAGCTCAAGAAGCAGCTGGGGAAATCCATACCGATTTTGCCCGCGGTTTTATTGCTGCTGAGGTAATAAATTGGGAAAAATTAATTGAGATAGGCAATTGGCATCAAGTCAAGGAAAAAGGATTAGTACGAACTGAAGGAAAGGATTATATTGTTCAAGATGGAGATGTAGTTTTATTTAAAGCTAATGTTTGACAAAAAGCTAAAAATTTGATATTATGAAGTTCCGTTATTTGACAA
>CAYFWR010000005.1:15920-20157 GCA_964346865.1 uncultured Candidatus Saccharibacteria bacterium | reverse complement strand
AGCCACAGTAAAAATTCTTTATTCCCTTTCGCTCCTAAAATCGGCGATTCAATAAGGCCTAAAACACAAAATCCGTTTTCTTTACACCAATTTTTGATGTCATCTACAACTTTTTTATGGAGCTTTGAGTTCTTTATAATTCCCTTATATCGATCGGCTTCTTTTTTACCGACCTCAAACTGAGGCTTTATAAGAGCAATAATCTGGCTTTGGGCTCTGGGCTTAGAGCTTTGAGTGATAATTTTTACCACAGGTAAGACCTGTTTGAGCGAAATAAATGAGACATCGATAAGAAAGATATTAATTGGTTCTGGGAGACTTTTAACATCTTTGATATTGGTTCTTTCCATAACTACAACTTTTGAATTCTTTCGCAGTTTTTGGTCAAGTTGGCCGTAACCAACATCAATGGCATAAACTTTTTTGGCGCCGTGCTGCAGAGCAAAATCGGTAAAACCACCAGTGCTCGCCCCAACATCACAAACTGCCTTATTTTTAAAATCAATTTTAAACTCTTTCGCCGCCGCCTCTATTTTTTTTGCCCCCCGAGAAACATAGGGAAACTTTTTTTTAACTTCTATTTCAACATCCTCAGGAATTAAAAAACCAACTTTAGTAACTAGCTGACCGTTCACAAAAACTTCTCCAGCCAAAATAAGCCGCTGGGCGAGTTGGCGGCTTTTAGCTAATTTTCTTTCGACTAAAAGTTGATCTAATCTCTTTTTCATTGTTTGTCATATTGTCGTCCTGAACCCTGAATGTGTCATTCTGAACTTGGTTCAGAATCTCTTCAGGGCAGGCTTGTTTCAGAATCTTCAAGGATAGATCTGTATAGGTCTATCCATTCTGGATTACTTGCTTGAATTAAATTAATCTTCCATTCTCGATGCCAATTTTTTAATTGTTTTTCTCTTTTTATAGCACTTTCAACATCATCAAAAATTTCATAATAAACCATTTTCTTTAATTTATACCTTTTTGTAAAACTATCAACAAATTCATTCTTATGTTCATAAACTCTTTTTATAAGATCTGAAGTAACCCCAATATACAATACACCATCTTTTTTATTTGACATTATATAAACATAAGCTGCCATATTTTTATAATAGATTCTGAAACAAGTTCAGAATGACCTTGGGGAAAATATTATAAAAATTTAAATTTAAAAGATAGATTTCTATTTTGCTCTCTCGACATAACTCCCATCTCTGGTATCAATTCGAACTACATCTTTTTCATTTATAAATAATGGAGCTTGGATAATAAGTCCGGTTTCTAAAGTTATTGGTTTGGTACCGGCAGAAACTCGATCACCCCTTTCTCCTTTTTCAGCTCGTTTTACTTTAAATTCCATCTTTATTGGAAGATTAATCCCGATCGCTTTTCCTTTATAATATTCAATTTCTACTTCACTACCATCTTTCAGGTACCAAATTTTGTCATCTAAATCTTCTTTACTTAAAGAAAATTGATCAAAGGTAGCTGAGTCCATAAAAAAATATTTTTTATCTTGGTAATAAAGATATTGAGCTTTTCTTCGTTCTAAAGAAGCTGGCTTGACTTTCTCCGCGCCTCTAAAATTTTTTTCAATAATTGCCCCAGTAGTTAAATTTCTAAGTTTGGTCTGCATAATTGCTCCACCACGGCCTAACTTTAAATGTTTAGAAGAAATTATTCGATAAGGACTTCCCCCTAATTCAATTAAAACTCCAGCTTTTAGATCGGTAATATTCATGTTACGAATTACTACAAATGTTTATACAAATAATCTTACAAATAAATATACATTCAAGCTCATTTCAAAACTCGATATTCTTCGAGAGAACGAGCGTAAGCGAGTGAGTCGAGAAGTTCTCGACTATGCTCGAACAATAAGTTTTGAAACAGATTCATTCGTAGCTTATTTGTATAAATATTCGTGGCTATTAGCAATCGCGCTTTAGCGCGTAGTGAATGGCAAAAGAGCCATAATTCGAGCTTTTTTTATGGCTTGCGCTAATTTACGCTGATGGCGAAGACAAGTTCCAGTTCGCTTCCGAGATTCAATTTTCCCATATGAAGAAATATATCGTTGAAGAAGTTTAAAATCTTTATAATCGATTTCTTCGATTTTCTCGGCACAAAACCGACAAGTTTTTTTAGGAATAATAATATTTTGCTCTCTCATGATATTTTAATTACATCCACACTAATTCTAACTAATCTGTCCGCACAAATTAACACTTTAATAATATTTGTGTTGAATTTGTGTGGTTTAATCAAGATTCGCATCAATTTTGTGTGGTCTATTAGAATGGGATATCGTCAATATTAATCTCTTCTTTTTTATCTTGGGTTTCTTCCTCCTCTTTTTCTCCTTCTTTTTCTTTCTTCTCTTCTCCTTGTTTCTTTTTGGATTTTTCTGATTCTTTTTCGTCCGATGTCTCTTCAGTTTTCTCTTCAATATCTTCTGGGATTCCTTCCTTAGGACGATCAACAAAATTGATGTCAGTAGCAACAATCTCAGTTCTTTGTCTTTTGGTTCCATCCTGAGCCTCCCAACTTCGAGTCTGAAGTCGGCCAACCACCAAAACTTTCCGACCTTTAGCTAGATATTGACTAACGAGTTCGGCTAACTTCCCCCAAACCACCACGTCATGAAACTCTACCTGATCTTTTTTCTCTCCAGTAGAATCAACCCAAGCTCTGTTGGTGGCCACTCCAATAGAACAAACTGCTTGCCCATTAGGAGTGTAACGAAGTTCGGGATCTCTGGTTAAATTTCCCAAAATAATCGCTTGATTAAAATCTTTCATTATTCTCCTTTCTTATCTCTCTACAAATCAAAAGATTCTAGGGACCTCAATTTTTCGCAAATACAATTCTAGTTTCGCGAACAATCTTAATTTTAAGAGATACTATGACAATTTTTTACTTTTTATCTCTGATTTTATTTTTGGCCTTCTCCCAAAATCTGTTTTAATTTTTCATCAATTTTTTTCAACCGTTCTTCTTCGGAAGTCTCAGGAGCTTTTGGTTTTTCCTTTTTTGGCTTTTTGACTTTTTTGGGTTTTACTACTTCAATTTCCTTTTCTTTTTCCTTAGTTACTTCTTTGACTTTTTTCTTAACTTCTTTGGGCTCTTTTTCAACTTTTTTTTCTTTTTTGACTTCTTCAACTACACCAGGCTTTGCTTCTGTAGTCACTTCTGGTATAGCAAAAGCAGACTCTTTAGCTTCTTTTTTAATAGAAACTTTAACTTTTTCGGGTCTTTTTGTCACTAAAAATCTTAATATTTCTTCTTGTAAGTTTAATTCTTTTAAAAGCTTATTCAATTTTTCTGGGGCTAAAGAAAAATTTAAAAGAATATAAATCCCAAAATCGCCCTTTTTAATCTCATAGGCTAGTTTCCTTTTTCCCCAAACATCTTCTTTCTCAGTCTTACCTTCTGATAAGGTAATAAAATTTTTAACTTTGGAAGTAATTTTCTCCAAAGTCGCCTCAAGGTCAGGATGGATAATGTAGAGTAATTCGTAATTCTGCATAATTTGTAACCAAATTAAAAAATTCTTTTCATGGACACCCCTCGATCCGACAGCTGTCGAACTCAGGGTGGCTCCGACGATGCGTTGGAGCAAAAAGTGAAGCTTATGGTTCTAAGTCATTAAAGATAATTAAGCGAAATCCGCCGAAGCTTCTGCGAGGGCGGGATAATTCAAAGTAACTTGATTATAAGTCAAAATCCCTAAATCTGTCAATAAGATTTTTGGTATAATTAAATTATGTTAAAAATGGCAAAAAGTATTATTGGCCTTTCAGTAAGAAGTCTCCAAGATGGATCAATCTTGGGAGAAGTCTTGAATTTGGTGATTGATCCTAGTAATGGCAAATTTTTGGCTTTTCTTGTAAAACAAGGATTTCTAGGACAACTTAAGGTTATTAGTCCTAAGGATATTCGTCAAACCGGTCCTAATATGATTATAGTCGACTCCTCTTACTCTGTTTCTGAACCTGAAGAGATAGTCCGAGTAAAAGAAGTTTTAGATCAAAAAATAAAAATTATTGATAATCTTGCTGTTACTGAAAGTGGACAAAAATTGGGGAAGATTAAGGATTTTAGTATTGATTTTTCTTCTGAAATGTTAGCCAAAATCTATATAGGCACTCCTCTTATAAAAGAGATTTTCAAAAATGAGCTGATTATCCCATCCGAAAACATTATTACCATTACCAAAAAGAAAGTTATTGTTTCTGAT
>CAYFWR010000005.1:3691-15820 GCA_964346865.1 uncultured Candidatus Saccharibacteria bacterium | reverse complement strand
CGGCGGGCGAGGAAGCTGGTGATTTTTTGTTTTAGTTCAAGTTTAGACAAGCCCTTTAGCCTTTCTTTCTTTTTTTGAGCTTCTTTTAAGGCTAGTTTAAATTCTTGATCGGGATCTAAAATTTCCAAAGCCTTTTCAATAATTTCTTCTTTTACCCCTTTCTCCTTGAGTTCCAAAAAAAGCCGCCTTTTCCCGGTCGGCCGAAGTGTAATCCGATTTTTTATCCAACTTTTGGCGAATTCTAGATCACCTAAAAGATTGAGGGTTTTAAGTTTTTTCTTGGTCTCGATAATCGTCTTTTCGCCAAACCCTTTTTCGACCAGTCTTTTTTCAATCTCTTTCTCACTCCTTGGTCGAAAGGAAAGAAGTCTTAAGGCTTTATCTTTAGCTTTACCTTCACTCGATTCTTTTTTTAGCTTTTCGATCCTTTTTTTAGTAACCTCATCACCAATCGAGAGCCCTGAAAGTGATAATTCTAAATCAGAGAGGCTAAAACTGTATTTTTTGTCAATAAAAATATTATACCGATTCCGCTTCTCTTGCTTTTTTATATCTGTAATTAACATAAATAAGATGCTGATAATTTATAGCTGTTCTTTCTTTGCTTTCTCTTTGACTTTCTCCTCAATTTCTTGAGCAACTTTAGGATTATCTTTTAGATACTGTTTGGTAGCTTCTCGGCCCTGTCCAATCTTTTTATCCTGATATTCAATCCAAGCTCCGGATTTAGAAATTAAACCTTCTTTAATCCCTAGATCTAAAAGTTCGCCCTCTCGGGAAATTCCTTCATTATACATTATGTCAAATTCGGCAGTTCGAAAAGGAGCTGCAACTTTATTTTTAACTACCTTAACCTTGGTATGGTTGCCGATGACATTGTCGCCATCTTTTAGTTGTTGAGTACGTCGGACATCAAGCCGAACTGAAGCATAAAATTTTAAAGCTACTCCACCTGAGGTAGTTTCGGGATTACCAAACATTACTCCAATTTTCATCCGAATTTGATTAGTAAAAATAACAGTGGTTTTAGATTTAGAGATAGCTCCGGTAAGTTTTCGCAAAGCCTGAGACATTAACCGAGCTTGAAGTCCTAAGTGAGCATCTCCCATTTCTCCTTCAATTTCGGCTCGAGGGACTAAAGCAGCTACTGAATCAATAACCACAACATCAACGGCATTAGATCGAACTAAAGTTTCGGCAATCTCTAAGGCTTCTTCGCCGGTATCGGGCTGAGAAATCAAAAGATCATCTAAATTAACACCAATATTTTTAGAATATTCTGGATCTAAAGCATGTTCGGCATCAACATAGGCACAAACTCCACCCTTTTTTTGGGCTTCAGTAACAATATGAAGCGCTAAAGTTGTTTTCCCTGAAGCTTCGGGTCCAAAAATTTCAATAACCCGACCCCGAGGGACCCCACCAACTCCAAGAGCTAAATCAAGTGATAAAGAGCCAGTTGGAATAGTCTCAACATTGACATGTTTGGCCCCCCCTAGTCTCATTACTGTTCCTTTGCCAAATTGTTTCTCAATTTGCTCCAAGGCCAAATCGAGGGCCTTAAACTTGCCCTGAGTAGAATCGATGGGCTTTCCTGCTTCTTCTTTTTCTTTAGACATCTTTCCTCCCTATTTAGCTAATAGTAATTAATTAATAATTTTTTTAATTTTAGTAAGACAATTATGTCTCAAGGTTTATATCTCTAAAAACAACCATTATTACTATACTGACCAAATGGTCAGCTTGTCAAGTACTTTTTTACAATTACAGATAGTGCAGATAAAAATGTTGATTATATATGTTCTAAAACTTCCTTAGAGAAAATTTTAATTTTCCCTTCTTCCATCTTTTGTAGAGATAAAAACCAAAACCACCTAAAATTCCTAAAAACAAAACTAAAAAGA
The DNA here is from genome assembly GCA_964346865.1 of uncultured Candidatus Saccharibacteria bacterium. GTDB lineage: Bacteria > Patescibacteriota > CPR2 > CAYFWR01 > CAYFWR01 > CAYFWR01. The sequence goes on along the minus strand of CAYFWR010000005.1, from coordinate 13,916 downwards.
TATAAAAAGCAGGGTTTCTACCTGATTTTTTCTCATCTTCTTCAGATTGAGTTTCTAAAGAAGTAGCTTTTACAACCTTAAACTTAGCTATTTCTACTCTAGGAGAAGTCCTTCCGTTTTCATCAGTTACTGTTGCTTCAATCCGATGTTCTCCTTCAGAAAAAGGTTCTGAAAAAGAGTAGAGCCAACTACCCTGATCATCTGATTTTACCGCGTCAGATTTAGGCTCAGAATAAGCATATAAAGTGACAGTGGCATTGGGAATCGTCTCTCCATAAAGAGTAATTTTTTGTTTGTCATCAATTGTTTCTCCATCTAAATCAGAGGGGCTAATCTCTTTGTCTCCAATCTTGACTTTCGTTAAGCTCGGAGGGATTGGAACAAAACTTACCAAAATTGAAGCAATTTTGGTTGAGCCGATTTTAACAGTAATAGTTTTGTTTCCAACCTCGTTTGAAGTAACGCTGGTCAAAAAGTTTGATCCTTTTAAAGTAACTGGGGTAATGTAATTGCCTGAACCAGAAATCTCAATTTCAGGAGTTAAATCAGTTCGTACTGCACCAGTCATATCTTTAACGGTAATAGTTAGATCAATAGCATCACTACTGTTGGCTATGGCTTCGGTTTTAGAAGTTTTTACTTCGGATCTTGAAGAAGATATAGCTGGTTTAGAAAAAAGGATATTAAAAGAACAAATATTAACCCAGTCGCTTTTTAATATTTTAGTAGTAATTGTCTTCACCTCAGCCTTAGTTGAAGTTACAGTTGCTTGAGTCTGATTATCACCTGCTAAGATTTTGGGATTTTCGGGAGTAATTATATTTTCTGAACCAGAAACTAGGACTTTAAAATCAGCAGCCGCATCAGATGTTGAAGAAATTGTCAAAATTAATTTGTCCTGACCATTGGTAACAACTTCTTCTTTATTAGGCACAATAGATATTGTTATTGCTTCTGGAGGAGAGCCTTCATAAAGTATTTCACTACATCCTAAAGCTAAGGTATTAGAAACTAAACTTAAATTAAAAAGAAAAAGAGTTAAAAAAATGAAACCTTTAAATTTAGCTTTCATATTTTAAATTTAACAAAAGAGGATTTAAAAAGCAACTTATTAACTTAATTTTTATTTCCATACCACAATCATTACTCGTCCTTGGCCCAACTGAGGAGTTTGACGATCAATTGCAGCAAATAAGATATCCCAAGTATAAAAGTAACTTTCTCCGACTCCAACACCGGCATCATTAGAGATTATTCCACCTGGCTTGTAGCCCTTAATAACTAAGATGTGATAACTAGGATTAGGACCGTAATAAGGATTTTCCAAACCATGAGTAATCACAGGTACCATTACTGGGTTACCGGCTGAAAGTTCTTTTTTGATATTAAAGGTGGTGGCTTCGGAAGTCCGATAATTATATCCATAATAATCCTTTAGAAATTTTCCAAACATCTCAATTGTCAAATCTGGTTCCCTTCCATAATTCTGAACCTGCCAATTTTTCATCATAATCATCTCATGATTGGCAGTCGCTACTGGAATAACAGTACTACCGTTAAAATAGATTTGTCCTTCTAAAAAATAGTGGATCATTATAGCAGCTGATTCCTCACAGCTTTCTTCATGAATGTCCCAATTATTATATGGTGCTTGAACAGTGTAAGGAACTTCGATTAAAACCGATTCAGGAAGTATAATTGGGGTCGGTTCGGGCGTTGGTGATGGTGTGGTTTTAAGCGTAGTTGGGGTAGACACTTTCGGGTTAATTGCGGACTGGATCTTGTTAGTCACCTCTTTTTTTGAGTCCCTAAAATAGCCTTTAACTTTAAGATAAGAGACATAAAACCCAAATCCCAATACCAAAACTAAAAGAGCTACTAGAATCGCTTGTTTTTTATTAAACTGCTGGGGATTCTTCATAGTTTATCTATTTTACCCCGTATATTCTTTAAGTAACAGAACTTTTTAAAATCTTTTTATTTTTTTACGGGGCTTACCTCAGACAAGATAGTATCAGTAATCTTTTTTACTTCCTTTAGCCCCGCATTTATTCCTCTATCTTCGGGATAAATATGAGAGAGTGAAGTAATATAAAAGTTTCTTAAAGGAGTCTTATTTGAAAGTTTTTGATAATCAATTTCTATAATTGGTTGGGCATAACGACTCTTGGAAAGAATAACTTTTTTTATCTTACTTTTAACTTCAGGAAAAATTTGAGTTAAGTAAGAAATATAAATTTCTTTAAGTTTCTTATTTGGCAATCTAAAAAGTTTTGAATCTGGATTACAGTATTGACCAAGATAAACTAAATAATTCCCCTTGTAATTTTTAGCAGAGGAAAAATTAGTATGCTCCAAAATTATCTTAAAAGGAATTTCTGAATCAAAAATATTATTCCAATAATATTTAGATTGCTTCTCTTTAAGAACCAAAAGAAGACAAATTATTCCGAGATAAGAAACCTTTTTTAATTCATTTTGATAATCTCTGTTAAACTGACTGATTTTAATTAATTCATAGGGATTAATGGTACTAACAACAATATCATAAATCTCTTTTTTATTTTGTGTCTCTACTGAAAATTGATTTGATTTTGAAAGTCTTTCTATTTTTAAAACCTCTTTGTCTAATCTAACTTTGCCTTGATTTTTCTTGATTTCTTTGATTAACTTGGCTATCAATTTACCAAAACTTCCCTTTAAGTAGCCTAAAACTTCTCGGTTTTTCTCTCGAGAATTAACTCGGATATGAACTCTTGACCAAAACCAAGCCGCCGAAATCAAAGAAGCTTTTTCTTCAAACTTTCCATAAAAAAGAGGCCCCCAAAAATGATCCCAAGCTTCTCTCCCAGCTATTTTTGTTATCCAATCTTTAACTGTTACCTGAGAAAATTTCCCCCAGTTTTTATTATTTTTTAAATAAAGCATTGCCAAGCCAAGTCGAATTTTAGTTATAGGTGAAAGAAAAGGAAGTTTTAAAAAATCCCAAGGAGTCATTAGTTTAAAAAAGCGTCCCTTAGTATAAATACTTATTGTACTTCTAAACCAATTCAGATCTTCTATAAGTCCTAACTTTTTTAAAAGATCTAAAACAAAAGTATCATTTTTGAAGATATGATGGTAGTATCGCTCTACTCTACTGTTACCAATTCTTACAGTTTCTAAGAACCCTCCAGGCACTTTTCTTTTCTCAAAAATCGTTACCTTAAAACCTTTTTTTGAAAGCCAAAAGCCGAGCGCCAGCCCGGTTATACCAGCTCCGATTATAGCGATTTTCTTATCTTTTTTGTCTGTCATCAAAACCGATTAATTCATTTATGATATAAAGCGGCCGATCCAGAACCTCATCATGAATCGTTGCTAAATATCTACCAATAATTCCTAAAACTAAGAACAAAAGACCAAAAAGAAAGCAAATAATCAAATTTAAGATCTTGGCATCAAAGCTCTGGCCAAAAGGAGTAAAAACCAAAAATATTCCTCCAATTAAAATAAAAACTCCTAAAAAACCTACTAACCTAAGGGGCCAGTAAGAAAAAGAAATAATAGCAGAAAAAGCCAAGTCAATCATCTTTCTAACTGAATAACTACTTCTACCTTTTTTTCTTTTTTCTCGGTCAACTAAAATAATAACCTGTTTAAAACCTAACCATCTTAAAAGTCCCCGAAGATAGCGGTTCTTTTCCTTTAATTTTCTTAACTCATTAGCTACTTTTTTATCAAAAAGACAAAAATCTCCAGTATCTAAACTCATTTTGGTCGGGGTCAAAAGATTTAAAAATCGGTAAAACAAAAAGGCGGTTATTCTTTTTCCAAATGAATCTTTTCGACTTTTTCTTTTTGTAAAAACAATATCAGCTCCATTCTGCCAAGATTCGACCAAATTAAAGATATATTTGGGTGAATCTTGAAGATCTGAATCAATAACAATAAAGGCGTCAAGAGAAGCGTAATCAATTCCACAAGTAACCGCTGCTTCTCGACCAAAATTGCGAGAAAAATCAATTATTTTAACTCGCTTATCCTTGGATCTCAAAGTCTTCAACTTTTTTAAAGACCCATCAGTCGAGCCATCATTAACAAAGATAATCTCATAAAAGAAAGAGATTTTATTCAAAACATAAATCAAACTATTGTAAAAATCAAAAAGATTTTCTTCTTCATCTTTGACTGGAGAAATAATTGAAAGAGAATTTTTTTTCATACTTTTTAGTATAACGCAAAAAGAATTGATCTCAAATTCAAACTTGATTATTTTTCTTATGTCAAACGGTGAGTTATAATATTTATATGCTTAGAGACAAAGAGCGATTTTATCTGTTAGATCTATTAAGGGGAATAGCTGTTTTTCTTATGGTCTTAGCTCATTCTGTTTATCTGTTTCATGACAGCTCAAGTCCCTTTTTAAATCTACTTCAAAATTTTGGGAATGCTGTTGCTTTTACTACTTTCCTTCTGGTTTCAGGAACAGTAGCCTATATTGCCTACTTAAGACCAGATATTTCTCCTAACTATTTCAAAAAAAGAACCAGAAATCGTTTTTTGTTTCTTCTTTTTACCTATTATCTTGTTGCTCTCTTTGCTCTAGGGTCTAAAATTCTTACCACTTATGGCTTAGCCCGTTGGAAAATAATTTTAGATGTTCTTTCTTTTAGGACCGTTCCTTCCTTTGTTGAGTATATTCCTCCTTTTATTGTCTTTACTCTTTTTTTGATCTTCTTTCGAAAATTTCTATTTTCCCTTGCCCAACAAGTTCCCAAGGCAATTTTTTATTCAGCTTTAATTTACTTTGTTGGAATGATGGTCTACAGAATCCCTGTCCCAGAGTTTTTGATTCCATCTAAAGCTCTGTTTTTTGGTCATGAAAACTGGTATCGATTTCCAATCTTTCAATACTTTCCGATCTATATCCTAGGTCTATCATTTGGACATTGGATAAAAGAAATTAAAAATTTAGGTCATAAAAAAGAAATTGTTGAGTCTTTGGCAATTATTTCCATTGTTGGAATCGGTATTTCTTTAGCAATTGGAAATATTACCGATATCTCTTTTGAAAGACTATTCCTAAGATGGCCACCAACCCTTCCTTTTCTGCTTTTGGGAACAGCATTTACTTTTACTTTAGGAGCAATTTTTTATCTTACTAAATACTTAAAAAGAATCCCTCTTGCCTTTGACAGCTTACTAGTCCTGGGTCAAAATGCCTATGCTGTCTTCTGGGCTCATATTCTTATCTTTCATTTCTATCTTATGGCTAGTGGATCAAAAGTTAGCTCAATATTTTTAGTTTTAATCCTATTTTCTTTTCTTCTTCTCACTTCTCTTGCTTTAGCCACCTTTTTGCCCTTTAACTACAGATTTATAAGTCTAACTTTTATTAAAGAAGATCACCATCGAGAATTCAAAGAAGAACCGCCAATTTATCAACTTGGGGAAGATCTTCATCGAGAAATCACTTTAGTTTATCACAAAATCAAGTCTTTTTTCTTCCCGAGATCAAGAGGAACTCCAAAAAGAGAACGATTGATTAAAAGACGCTATATACTAGCGGCTTCGATTTTAGTTGCTCTTATTTCTTTTGCTTTCCTGCCTAGTGTGGCCCAAGAATATGAGAAAAAAACAAAGAGTGCCAAAACACCCTCTTGGTGGAATACTAATTGGAGCTACTATCAACCAATAACAGTTAGGAACTCTGAATCTTTTATTACTTTACCAGAAGACCAGTTAGTCTCTTTTTATTTTAATCACAAGGATCTTGTAGAATCTCGAAAATCTTTAACTTCAGGGAATGATATAAGAATTGTCTTTTGGGATGGTGAAAATTTCTCCGATCTTGACTATTGGCTTCTTTCTAATTGGAATTCTGATAAGACGACTTTAGGTTTTAAAGTTAAGGAAAGTCTCAAGCCAGGAGAAGAATCAAAAAGATATCTTTTGTACTATGGTAACAACTTAGCTAAACCTGTATTTAAAATCAACCCGCCGCCAAATAGTTGGTCTAATACTTATAAAGTCTTAATTACTACAGAGTCTGAAATTTCTTATCCTATTTTGGGACGTCTAAACCGACTTTGGGCCTTGAAAGGCGACGGCTTTACAAAAACTAATGACGACTTAGTTTACACTCTTCAAATCCGCGATATTTCTCTGGTAAACCCAAGAATTGCCTATAAAATTATTGGAGTTAGAGGAGAAAGAGAATTAGAAAAAACTTCCGAAAATACCTGGGAAGCTAAGGTTGATTTAGAAAATTTTTTACCCGGATCTTATCAGATTGAAACTCAAATTTTTGATGAAGAAAATATTTATAAAAGTCAAAAGACAGGTTTTTATCTTTCTTACCCACTCTATGTCACCTGGACAATTGACTGGGAAGGATATGATGTTTCCGATGTCTATTTAAGTACCATGGCTAATATCTCCGAGCGACACGGGATTAAAATGACCCATCTTTTTAATCCAAGAATTTACACTACAGAAACAATTTCTTCTTTTAGAAAAGATTATCTTACTAAATGGGTCAAAGAGAGGTATGAGGAATTTGGCGAAGAAATTGGCCTCCATCTTCATATGTTTTATGATTTTATAGAAAGTGTTGGGATTACCTCTAAAAAAGAGCCAAATTGGGGAGATTCAGGAGATGGCTACGGCGCCTTAACAGCCAATTATAACACTCAAGAAATGATTACTATTCTTAACTTTGCTAAAAAATTATTTAAAGATAACGGCTTAAAAGAACCTCTTTCTTTTAGAACCGGTGGTTGGTTTGCCAGTATTGAAACTCTTCGAGCTTTAGAAGAAACTGGCTTTCTTCTTGATAGCTCAGGAAGAACTGAATATTCGTTTGGCCCCAATAAATTAAAAGGATTCTGGAATCTCAGTTCTACTACTCAACCTTATCATCCCTCGGTTTCTAATCAGAATTTCAATTCTCCAGAACCGACTTTAGGCCTCTGGGAAATTCCTAATAATGGGGCTGATTCTTATTGGTTTTCCGGAGAAGATATGATTCAAAGATTTAAAGACAATTTCGCTGGGGAGCCTTTATTAGAAAAAAGACAGGTAACTTATCTTTCTCATCCCCACTGGTTTAATCAAGACGAACAATCTCGAATTGAGGCAGTATTTAACTATATCAACCAATTTCTATACTCAAAAGACTTAGGACCACTAAAATATGTAACTTTATCTGATGTCTATGAAGCATGGAGCAAATAAATAAACTTATTTTTATCTTAAATAAACTTATTTTACCTTTTAATCTGCGTTGGGTTTTTCTTTCTATTTTGATCCTTGCAGTCTTACTTAATTTATTTCTTTTAATTCGCTATCTTTCAAACAAAAGAAAGTCTAAGATTGAAAAAGATTCGAATGAAAACAGAACTGAAATAATCTCTCAAATAGAAGAAAGTCATAGCATCAATTTTTGGACTCGCTCAAAAGAGTTACTTTTAAAATTTGGTATTTTTCTTGTCAGACGAGCTCTTATAATCAATATTATTTTTTTTGTTGGGCTGGCTTTTCTATTTTTAGTTATTGTTCTTCCGACCCCAAAAGTCGCTTTCCCTACTGAGCCTTCTCTTGGAATCACAGAAATAAACGAACCTTTCTCGATTTCGATTAAATTTGATCGGCCAATTAACAAAAAAGAGTTTAAAATAGAAATTCTTCCACCACTAAAAGGAGAGTGGAGCCCTCAAAACAAGGATTTTCTTCTTTTTACAAACCAATTAATCTTCTCTCCTAAAGAAACTCCAAATTTGGATACCCGATACTTTATTGCCAGTTCCGGGATTAAAAATATTTTCAGTTTGGGAAAAGAGACAAAATATTCATTTTCTTTTAAAACACCACCGGTGCCAAAGGTCGAAAAAACCTTGCCAGCTGAAAAAGACCAAGGAGTCCTTCCAGGACAAGAGATAAAAATTACTTTTGACCGCTCTCCTAAAAATATTACTGAAGTAGAATTTACTGCTACTCCTGAAGTTGCTTTCGATACTTCTTTTGACCAGGATCAAACTTATACTCTAAAGCCCAAGGAGGGCTGGCGAAAAAGTACTGATTATTCTATAAAAATCTTTTTAACCGAAATTACTTATAATTATGATGAGAAAAAAGTAGTTGATCGAAAAGAAAAAAAAGAGATATCAAATCTTTCTTTTAGGACAATTGAGGCTCCAGGTGTTGCCAACTATTCACCAACTGGCTCAGGAGTTTTGGTTGATACAAAAGTTAAAATCGATTTTAAACAAGATATGGACCAAGAAAAAACCGAGGCCGCTCTTTCAATCTCGCCTACTACTGAAGGAAATATTAGTTGGGAGGGCCCCCGAACTTTAATTTTTACTCCTAACTCTTGGCAGAAAAATACTACTTATTATATAACTATTACTACTGACGCTCGGGCTGCAGATGGAAGTCCTTTTGAAGAAGTTTTTAGTTTTAGTTTTACTACTATTGGTTATGTTACGGTATTAAGTTTTTATCCTAGTCATGGAACCTATGGAGTCAGTATCTATTCTAAGGTTCAAATTATCTTTAACCAAGCAGTTGATCATGCCTCGGCCGAATCTAAATTTTCTATTAGCCCTCAAACTAATGGCTCTTTTAGTTGGAATGGGAACACTTTGATTTTTACTCCTGGTAGCCCTTTGGCCTACAGTCAATCTTATACAACTACTATTGGAGTTGGGGTAAAAACTGTTTATGGCCTTGACTCAGTTAGTCAGTTCTCGGCTACCTTTACCACTCAATCTCAAAGCGTCGTCTTAGGTGTTCCTTCTTATGCTCAACAACATTGGTATACTTGCGACGCCGCTGCCGCCCGATCTGCTTTGGCTTACCGAGGAGTCTATGTCAGCGAAGCTGCTGTTTACAATGCTATTGGTTTTGATAATACTCCGTTCTCTGGCAGTTGGGGAGATCCTAATTCTATTTGGGGAGATCCTGATGTTGGCCGTGTAGGTGGTATCGACGGAATGACTCCGCCCGGCCATGGTTATGGTGCCTACCCGGGCCCAGTAGCCAATGCTATTCAAAGCTTTGGAAGAGGAGCTGAAATTAAAAGTGGTTGGAATGTCTCCGGTATTGCCCAAGAAATTGCCACTGGAAATCCAGTAATGGTTTGGTGGGTCAATCGGGTCTGGCCAGCTTATGAAGTCTACTGGAAAACTCCAGGAGGGAAGACAATTCGAGGTGTTAATTCCCTTCATGTTCAAGTTGTTAAAGGTTTTACAGGGACAATCGAAAATCCAACTTCATTTATAGTTACTGATTCAGGATATGGCTACCCCAGTCAAACAATAAGTACCAGTAACTTTATATCTTACTGGTCCTGGTTTGGCTATACCGGGATAATAGTACGTTAATCTAAATTATCTTTGGGCTCGTAAATTACCAGGTGGTTTTCAAAAAAAATTTTTTTAACTCTATAATTTTCGAAAATATAAGTCTGAATATCTTTTGAATAGGCCTGAGAAGGATCAAGGGGCCATAGAATGTAAGGCTTATTTTTAATTATCTCTTTTTTGGTTGTTTTAATAGCGTCTTCTTTCTCGTTTATCTCAGTAAGATATAAAAACTTTGTCAAAGGCTCCCTATTAGATAGAAAATAAAAAGCCACAAATTGATTCTCTGTTAAAATTTTCTCTTCTTTTGGCACTAAATTTTTTATTTCTTCAACTATCTTTTTCTGTTCTTTGTAAACCGAAATTCCTTTATTTTTAGTCCTTTCAATAAAATTTTGAGAAGTTAAGATAATATTAAAAAGGACAAGAGCTAATAATATTATTTTTAAAAGTTCTAATTTTATTTTTTTAACTTCTAAAATTTTTGAAAGCCCAGCCGCCGCTAAAATCGAGAGAAAAGGAAGAATTTGAATCCAATAATGAGGATAATGTCGAAAAAGGAAGACTGGTATGGGTAAAATCAAAAATAAAATTAAGACCCAAAAAATCCAGAAATCATTTAATCTTCTTTTTCTTCTACTAAAAAAATAGGTTCCAGAAAACAAAGTAAGAATCCAAATCGCCACCGTCTCTTTAATCATAAAATAAACCCAGAGTAAAACTTTTTGTAAAGCTTCTCTTGGATAACTTGTAAAATTTAAGACTATAGACTGCCGCCAAGCTTCTGATAAAGCATCTTTTGAATAAAAATAAAACACAACCAAACAAACGGGAATAAGAGTACCTAAAATATAAAGAAGAAGTTTTTCTTTTCCTGA
>CAYFWR010000005.1:0-3591 GCA_964346865.1 uncultured Candidatus Saccharibacteria bacterium | reverse complement strand
GTTAAAAAATTAAAAATAAAAACTCCTATTCGGAGATAATCGAAAGAGCTACTAAAAACAGAAATAAAAAAAGCGCTTATAAAATAAATCCCTGGCGGTTTGTGGTCAAAAAAATCAAGATAAGGAACTTTGTCATCAACTATTCCTCTGGCGATGGTTAAAAAAACTCCTTCATCCTGACTAAAAGGCCAGAAATAAGAAAAATAAATCAATCTTAAAACTACAATAAATAAGACAATAAGGGTTAGATAAGATAAGATTTTTATAAATTCTGAGTTAGATTCTACTTTTTTCTTCACATAAAAATTATAAATTACCAGTTTAAAAAGAAAAAACGCTAGATTTTAACCAGCACTAATCTTGTACTATATTGGTCTAACTTTCTTAATTTTTCTAATTTTTTAATAACCTAAGGAACATTTGTATCTTTTTCAAACTTTTTAGTTTCTACTTTACCAGTCTTGTTCATCATCCCGAGATCTTTATTGACTACTTTTTCATTGCTTAAATAAAGATGGGTACTGGTTGGATTGCCTGAAGTAATCTCGATTGATTCAGAAGCTTTGAATACTTTTGCTACTCCAGCAACAACTGTCCCTTGAAACTCCTCTTTTCCATCAACTAAAACATAAAGCCAGGCAGCTTTAGGTCCAATCTCAACCTTCAGTTCTACACCAGAAGTTATAATCGGTGATGGTAAAGGAGAAGGTGAAGGAGACAATGATGTAAGAGACTCTTCAGTCTTAACCAATAAAGTTAAACTTAATGCAGTCTCTTTGCCCATCTCATTGGCGGCAACGATCTTTAAAAGATTTGTCCCTTCTTGAAGACTAATTCTTTCTTTGAAGCTACCGTCCGGATCAGTGGCAACTGAGGAATCATTAAAAAATAGTTTAGCTCCAGGATCGGTCTTGCCGACAATAAAAGTATAGTCGGTATCTAAAGCACTATTATCAGCTGGAGAACTAATTTGAAGTTTAGGAGGAGCTGAAAAAACTCGAAATTGCCAACCAATATAAAAAACAACTGCTAAAATTGAAGAGACAACTAAACTAATAATAATCGTTTTGGGAGTGATAACGACTTTTGGTACCTTTATCGGCTTAACAACTGGAGCTTTTCCGGTAGCTTTTTTAACTTTTTCTTCAATCCCTCTTTCTTTTTTATAGATCTCAAGGAGCCTGTTATAATCTAAGCCTAAAAATTGAGCATAATTCTTAAGAAATCCTCTAATATAAATATCGGCCGGCAAAGCATCATAGTTACCGCGCTCTAAAGAATGAATATATTTAGCCCTAATCCTAGTAATTTTTTCGACTTCGGGAATCTCGACTCCCATCGATCGGCGCTTCCGAGAGAGTTTTTGGCCAAGGGTTTCCTTTTGAGGTAAACTCTTTAAAATAAATTTTGGAACCATAATAAAAAATTATAATTTCTAATATCTAAATCCTAAAGAAATCCAAATATCTAAATTTAAATTATTAAAACAAAAGTTTAGAATTTTGGACATTTTAATTTTGAAATTGTTTAGAGTTTAGGATTTTTGATTTAGAATTTTTCCTACTCTTCTCTAACCACCTGACTAACATCGTCAACTAAGACATCTCGAGGACGACTACCATCAGCAGGACCAATTACCCCTCTTTCTTCTAAAAGATCTAAGAGTCGAGCGGCTCGGGCATAGCCGACTCGAAGTCGTCGTTGTAACAAAGAAGCTGAAGCCTTTTTTGACTGAACAACCACGTTACAAGCATCTAAAAATAAATCATCTTCTGGAGCTTCAAATAGTTCTCCGCCTGTTCTTACAGGCTGAGTTAAGACTTCTTCATTATATTCAGGAGCTCCTTCCTCTTTAAGATAAGAAGTAACATTTTTAATTTCTTTTTCGGAAATATAGACTCCTTGAATTCTTTTAGGTTTAGAAATTTCAGCCGAGATATAAAGCATATCTCCCATTCCTAAAAGTTTTTCTGCTCCATTTTGATCTAAGATAGTCCGGGAGTCAACCTGGGAGGCAACCGAAAAAGCAATTCTGGTAGTAATATTAGCTTTAATAAGTCCGGTAATAATATCGACCGAAGGACGTTGAGTTGCTACAATTAAATGAATTCCAGTAGCGCGAGCCATCTGAGCCAAGCGACATATTGAAGCCTCGACCTCTCGAGCCGCCACTGCCATCAAATCAGCTAATTCATCAATCACCAAAACAAGATAAGGAAGCCCTTCTTTCCCCATTGCCTGGTTATACTCAGCGATATTCCTTTTTTTAGCTTCTTGAAAAAGATGATAGCGCCGATCCATCTCTTTTACCACCCACTTTAAGGCACTAACAGTTTTTTCTGGATCAACTACTACTGGCGAAAGAAGATAAGGAACACCATTGTAATGAGTTAGTTCTACTCGCTTGGGATCAACCAAAATCAGTTTTAACTCAGATGGTGAATTTTGGTAAATAAGAGATAAAAGTAGACTATTAATACAAACACTCTTACCAGAACCAGTAGCTCCAGCAATCAAAAGATGGGGCATTTTGGCAATATCAGCGATTTGGGGATTCCCAGCAACATCTAACCCTAAAGCCACCTTTAGTTTAGATGGATTAGATTTAAAGACTTGTGACTCAACAACAGGTCTTAGGCGAACTAAGGCTGCTTTTTTATTGGGAACTTCAACTCCTACTAAAGATTTTCCAGGAATCGGAGCCTCAATTCGAATTGGATGGGAAGCTAAAGCTAAAGCTAAATCCCGATCTAAAGTAGTAATTTTGTTAAGTTTTACTCCTTCATGAGGTTTTAAAGTATATTGAGTAACAGTAGGTCCGACATTGACATCGGCCATTGTTACAGAAACTCCAAAATTAGATAAGGTTTTTTGAATCACACTAACATTTGCTTTGATATTCCCGGAATCAGCCTGAGTAGTAGTACTTCCTAAAAGATCAAGTGGAGGGGGAGTCCATTTAGTATCACTGCCAACTGTTAGAACTTCGAAATCTTCTTTCGATTCCTTAACCCGAGTCTGAATTTCTTTATTTTTAAAGTTAACTACTGGTTGGTTAATACTGATTTTCTCTCGGGTTGGCCGAGAAATCAATCCTTTTACAAACTCAAAAAATCTTCTCAAAGAAACATTGGTAGCCAAAAGTACAGAGATTAGAAATATAGCAAAAAGTAAGACAAAACAAGCTGCGGGACTTAAAAATTTAAGTAAAAATAGGTTAGTAACACCATAACCAACAAAACCTCCTCCATAGCCAGTCTGAGCTGCCTCCAAAGGATCTTCGATAAAGAGATGAATAATTCCTGAAAAAGAGGAAAAATAGAGAATTATTCCTAAAGTAGTATTAGAAGAGATAGGAAATATTTCGGGGTAAAAAAGAGCAATCCCTAAAAGTAAAGTAACAAGAGGAAACATATAAGTAGTCCAACCGATAGAGATTTTTATGAGTTTAAAAATACTTTCTCCAAAACTTCCCCCTATTCCAATAATACTAAGAAAAAGAAGTACCGAGAAAGCAATCAGAATTACCCCGGTAATTTCTCTTAGAGTCTCAGGTTTAATATCAGGGACAAAAGCCTTTTCCCAAAGGCT
>CAYFWR010000004.1:0-29377 GCA_964346865.1 uncultured Candidatus Saccharibacteria bacterium | reverse complement strand
TTGGATAATTTTAAGATAAATATATTTGACAAACATAAGGGTTTTTGGTATAATATCAACCGCGGATTAAAATCACGAATTAAATCACAAGTGTTAGTCTCGAATTTTTTCTAATTCTTACTTTGGTGATACAGAAAGTAGTTGATAGAAATTAGAAAATAGTTATGGAAATCAGAAAGTAGAAAATAGAAAAACCAATTTCAAATTTCAATTTTCCATTGCCAATTTCCATTTTCCAGTAACCAATTTCTGATTGATTAGTATCCAAGACAATCATGCTTCATATACTAAAAAAACTTTTTATTCCCCATCATCACAATGATTTTCGGCCTCATGCCTTTCGGCATAAGTGGCTAACTTTCTATTCTTTGGGCTTAATCGTAAGTCAATTTGCTTTTGGGATAACTTTTTACAGTGGTCCTGAACTAGCTTCGACTCAAGCTCAAAAAGTCAAAGCAGAAATCATTGAACTTACTAATAAAGAAAGAGGAAGTTATGTCCTTCGAGAATTAAAAGAAAATCCTTTACTGAATTTAGCGGCTCAAGAAAAAATAGCTGATATGTTTGAGAATAATTATTTTCTCCATATTTCTCCGGATGGTGAAGAGCCATGGGACTTTATTAGTCAGTCTGGATATTCTTACTCTTATGCCGGGGAAAATTTAGCTAAAGGATTTAGAAAAAGTGAGGATGTCTTTTATGCCTGGATGCAAAGTCCTTCTCATAAAGACAATATTTTAAATAGAAATTACTATGATATAGGAGTAGCAGTTGCTTCTGGAGAGCTAAATGGGAAAACAACTACTCTTATTGTCCAACTTTTTGCTGCTCCAGTTGGAGTAGCCCCAACTGAAACTACAATTTTATCTACTAATCCTCGGCTTGTTACTAATATTGATACCAAAAATGCGGTTTCAACCACAAAGTTACCTTATTTTATCCTTTGGGTTTTTATTGCCGCCTTTTTAATTTTTGATGGTTTGATGCTTCGAAGGTTGAATATTTTCAAACACCATAAAATTCATTTCCATTCCTCAGCCTTTTTAGTTATCATTCTTTTAGTTGTTCTCTTTTTGAATTTCGGACAAATCTTATGATAAGTTCAAAATTCAAAGTTTAAAGTTACAATTTAAAATTTTAAAACTTTTTATTTGTATTTTTGATCTTTGGTATTTAATCTTTTATTTTTTCCAAATTAAAGGGTTGTTTCAAGGTATCTTAATCTGCTAAAATTATCTTTGTTTGAATTAACTTAGAAAGACACATAGATTATGTACGATCTTATTATTGTTGGTACTGGACCAGCAGGATTAACGGCAGCCATTTACGCGGCAAGATACAAAATGAATTTTCTTGCTGTTGGTAGGGTTTTAGGGGGAACGACTTCTGAAGCTTCGGTTGTTGAGAATTATCCTGGATTTAAGTCAATTTCTGGGATTGATTTGACTAACAAAATCAAAGAGCAAGTTGAGTTTTTGGGAGGCAAAATTATTCAAGATGACATCAAGAATATTCAAAAGAAAAACTCTCATTTTGAAATTTTTAACAATAATGAAGTCTATAAATCTAAAACTTTAATTTTGGCTTTTGGAACTGAAACGAAAAAGTTAAATATTCCTGGTGAAGTTGAGTTTATGGGCAAAGGGGTAAGTTACTGTGCTACCTGCGATGGCGCTTTTTTTAAAGGTAAAAATGTAGTTGTTATTGGTGGAAGCGATGCCGCAGCTACGGCAGCCCTACTTTTAGCTGATTTAGCTAAAGGCGTCTATATTATCTACAGAAGAGACAAACTTCGAGCTGAACCAATTTGGGTTGAAAAAATTAAAAAAACTAAAAATATCAAGATTATTTACAATACTAATATTATTGAAATTAAAGGAAAAGCCACAGTTAGAAAAGTTATTTTAGATAATCCTTATCAAAATCAAAAAGAATTAGAGATCGATGGAGTTTTTATTGAAATAGGAGAGACTCCGGTTACTTCAATTATTAAAAATCTAAAAATTAAGACCGACAAATTAGGTTATATTATTACTGATCAGAGTCAAAAAACTAATCTTTCTGGTGTCTATGCTGCTGGTGATATTACTACAAGCTCAAACAATCTCAAACAGATAATTACTGCTTGTTCCGAAGGAGCAATTGCTGTAAATAGTGTCTATAATTATCTAAAGACTCTTAAATGAAAGCTGAACTATTAAAAAATACTCTTAATTATATGAAAAGGGCGATTTCTGTTTCTAATAAGCCTACAAACATTCTTTTTACTTTGTCTGAATTCCATAATGTTAAAAAAGCCACAATTTCTCTTAAGAAAAAGAAATTTAAAGCTTTTCGAGTCCAACATAACAATATTCGAGGCCCCTTTAAAGGTGGAGTAAGATATCATCAAAATGTCGATTTAGACGAAATCAAGACTTTAGCTTTTCTTATGACTTTAAAATGTGCTACAGTGGGAATTCCTTATGGAGGAGCCAAAGGAGGAGTCCAGATAAATCCCAAGAAACTTACTAAAAAAGACCTAGAAGAACTGACTCGGAAATACACTCGAGTTATTGCTAATGATATTGGTCCCAATAGAGATATTCCGGCTCCGGATCTAGGGACAGATTCTCAGATTATGGCTTGGATGATGGATGAATATAGTAAGATTCAAGGCGAGAATCAATTTGCGATTTGCACCTCAAAACCTAAGGAAATTGGGGGACTTTTATACTATGATCGAACTCAAGCTACTGGAGAAGGAGGAATCTATGTTTTAGAAGCAGCTCTTTCTAAATTTAACCTAGGAATTAAAAATCCAACTGCCGTTATTCAGGGATTTGGCAATGTTGGTCACTTTTTAGCCGACTTTCTTTTTGGTAAAGGGTTTAAAATAATTGCTGTTTCTGACTCAAAAGGGGCAATTTTTAATCCTAAAGGACTTGATCCTCACAATCTTTTTTCTTGTAAAGAAGTAGAAGGCTCAGTGGCTTTTTGTGCTTCAGGTAAAAAAATTAAGAAAGAAGATATTTGGAGTCTTCCTTGTGATATTTTAATCCCAGCTGCTTTAGAGAATGAAATTAATAAGTATAATTGTCGAAAAATCAAAACTAAAATAATTTTAGAAATGGCCAATAGTCCTACTACTCCTGAGGCTGATAAAATCTTAACTCAAAAAGGAATAATTATCATTCCTGATATTCTTGCTAATGCTGGTGGGGTAGTAGTTAGTTACTTTGAATGGGTTCAAAATCTTTCTGGCTATATTTGGGATGGAAAAGAAATTAGTGATAAACTCCAAAAAATAATGACTGAGGCTTTCTCTGAAGTTTATCATCAGCATGATCGATATAGCACTGATCTACGAACTGCTGCTTATATTATTGCCATTGATAGGCTTTATAAAGCAATGAAATTAAGAGGATGGATTAGATAAGTTAAAAGTTTTAAGTGTCCCGACGTAAAGTCGGGAAAATCTTAAAAATATACTTACTAATAACTGATCTCTAATAGCTTATCACTTGTTTGTCCCTGTGGATAAGTTCATAAGCAGATTGAATTCAGTTAAACTTGATTTGAGACAATTTCTAACCCTTAATTATTAAAAGTCCTTTATTTAAGCCAAAAATTATAGTAGGAATGAACAAATTTTTTTCTCAATCTTATTTGAACTTAATTGAGCTTGACAAATCTGTGCTTAATTGAATATACTTGAACTTAGTCTCTAAATAAGCGAAAATTGTTGAAACTCAAAACTAAAGGGAGTTACGGCTCTTTTAAGAAAGGAGGTGAGGTTAGATGGCAACAACTGGATATTGTGTAAAATGCAAGACCAAAAGAGAAATGCAGAATGAACAAAAGATCACTATGAAAAATGGTAAGCCTGCTACCAAAGGTACTTGTCCAACTTGTGGGACTAAGATGTTTAAGATTGGTGGTTAAAAGCTATTTATCATAAATAGCCCCGGTTTGAGATTCTTTAGAGAGGTGGATGGGTTTTTAAAAAATTAAAGAATCTCTTATCGGGGCTATTTTTAGTTGGAATAAAAACACCCCGCTTTTAATGTTTGAAAAACGGGGCACCCATCCACAGGCAGGGCTTTAATCAAGAAATAGTCACGAGAGATTCTAGAAGATTAATTAAACTTTCCTCATTAAGCTCAAGTTTTGGAATATATCCAGCTATATTATATTCCAATAGATCTTTTCCCGTAAGACCTATTTCCTCTAGGTCATACAAAGAACAAAGAACTATTTTTACCTGGGAAGATATCTTTGAAATCTTAGAAGCTACTTTGAGTCCGTTTTCCCTAGGCATACTGAAATCAAGAATAACAACATCAGGGTCTAAGTCTTTAACCTTTTTAAGCGCTTTCTCTCCGTTTTCAGCCTCGCCAACAACCAAAAACTTTTCACTACCTTCAAACCTCAATACTAAGCCCTTTCTAATTCCATAATGGCCATCAACAACCAAAAGTTTTTTTAATATACTCAAGGTACTCACTCCTTTGTAAGTCAATTCTTGAATTTCTGAAATTGTCTGAATCTTAACATAAGTTTAAAAATCTGTCAAAAATTGTTGAAAAAAGGGCTGAAATAAGGTAAAATTTATAAAGTTATCAGACATTAGTTATTGGCTGTCAGTTAAGGCGCATTCGTCTAGGGGTTAGGACGCCAGGTTCTCAGCTTGGTAACACGGGTTCGACTCCCGTATGCGCTACCAGAAACTTTGTGGTTTTTGATGGCTATCTGTATTTTTATCTATACTATAATCAATTTAATAATCTAAAAAGAACAAATAATATAAGAAAAAGGAAGCAAAAAGCTCAAAAACTAAAATCAAATATCAAATATTATAAAATAACTGAAATATGGGCGGATAGCCCATTTTTCTTTTCTAAAATAGGTTCAAAAAGTATTGATAAATATAGGAATTTTGCAACATGAAAATTATCCCACCTATCTTTTTCCTTTTAAGCGGTCTTTTGATCACAATTTGTCTTATGTTTATTCCTCTGACTTACGATCCGATAATAAGCGAAACTCTGCCAATAGAATCAATAGACAAAGATCAACAACTAGTTGACTATCTTGCCTCAGTGCAAAATAAAGACAATATTATCCTTGGAATTCATGGATATACTCATAGATCTCCCATATCCGGAAAGACAATTTGCGAATATTATTGTCCAAACGAAGAAATACCTTTTGAGATAGTGAAAGAAAGAGTTGATAAAGGAATAAGTATATTTAAAAGCATAGGCTTAGATACTTCATGGATAGTTCCGCCAGGTATGACCTATGATGATAGATTTATTAAGGAAACAAAAAAGTTGGGATATATAACAGAAGATTATTTTTTCGAAGATTCTGATAGTTTCCGAAATGATCTTCAAATGGTTACCAAATCAAAAAATTTGGGGAAAATTGATAAATTTAAGAATAAAAGGGATATTACCTCACTAACCTTAGGTATTAAAACTTCGGATGGAATAATGACTCCTTTAATTGAAAAAAATACCCCTATCCCCACTTCTAAGACTAAATTTTTCTCTACGACTTCTGATAACCAGCAATTAGTAAAAATTCAAATCCTTCAGGAGAAAGGCTCAATGTCGGCTGATGGCCAAGTCTTAGGCATCCTTATTTTAGACAAAATCCCGCCAGCCCCTCGCGGCGTGCCTCGAATTGAAGTCAGTTTTAATATTGATGCTAATGGAATTTTGAAAGTTAAGGCAAAAGATAAAGCTACCAGTCAAGAAAAACAAATTACTATCCGGCATTCCTCAGCATCATCTTATGATACTTTATTTAAAGAATACACTTGGGGATGGAAAGATAAGGCTCTTAGTTTGAATGAATATGAGGGGGCTAAAATGAGTTTAGCTGAAGATGTTAAAAAAAGCACAAACGGGCTATTACTCCATATTCAAGACTATAATGGTCAAACTGAAACATTTATTAAAGAAGTTCTCCAAAAGCACAAAGAAATTCGGTTTGTAAGGGTTGATGATGTTAGCTCAAGTGACGATCTCTCTCACCTTGAGAAATTAGTAAATTTAGCCAGCAAGAATAATCGTTTACTTTTTATTGCAGTTATCCCAGCTCATCTCTCCAGTTTAGGTAGTGCTACATTAAGTCCTATAATTAAGTCAACCTGGATCATCTTTATCTTCTTTTTCCTTTTTCCCATCGCTGTAATGTTGCCATTACATTGGTATGAACGAAGAAAAGTAAGAAGAAAGAAAAGACTAATTCCAGGCTCACCTAAAGTTTCTCTAATATTTCCTGCTTATAATGAAGAAAAGTTCATTCGTAAGACTATTGAACAAGGACTAAAGCAGGATTACAAAGGAAAGATAGAGATTATTATCATTGATGACGGTTCAACGGATAAGACTTTTAAAATAGCTAATGACTATACTACCTGTTATCAAAAGAAAAAAAAGAAGCAGAATATCAGTATTAAAATATATAAACACGATACAAACTTAGGGAAGCCAGCTGCTTTAAACACTGGTTTTAAGAAAGCAACAGGAAAAATATCGATATTTAGCGATAGTGATAGTTACCTAGACTCCGATCTTGTTAGTAGAATGGTTCCCCATTTTGATAATCCGAGGATTGGCATGGTAGCAGGAATGATAATTATTGATAATGAAATCAATCTTCTTACAAAATTGCAACAAATAGAGTATTTATATAATCAAGAGATTGTTAGATTCTGTCAGGAAACCCACAAGGGAGTGTTGATTTGTCCGGGAGCAGCCACCGCCGTAAGAACTCAAATTGCCAGAGATATACCAAGCACAGAAAGGACAATTACTGAAGACGCTGATTTTACTTTCGAAGTAGCAAAAGCGGGGTGGAAAGTAGGACAAGAACCTGAAGCAATAAGTAGGACCGATGCTCCAGATAGTTGGAAAGAACTGATCAATCAAAGGAAACGATGGCTCTATGGAGTCCTCCAAACCTTATGGATACATAAATGGGCAATCTTCTTTAAGGATACAAAAATTCCTAATCTATGGGTTTGGTGGGCTTGGATAGGCTATATAACTTGTCCTATTACTACTCTGGTTGTTTTAGCCATCCCCCTGTTTTTATGGTTAATTGGCCCTAGTTATCTTGTATTTTTAGGTTTTTATAGTTTGATAACTGGAATGATCTTTATTTTCGCTCATTGGTATGGGATAAAGCAGTATACTCATAGCAATAAGGTAAAATTAGTTATTTTTCTCCCAATATATGCAATATACCA
Source organism: uncultured Candidatus Saccharibacteria bacterium (assembly GCA_964346865.1). Taxonomy (GTDB): domain Bacteria; phylum Patescibacteriota; class CPR2; order CAYFWR01; family CAYFWR01; genus CAYFWR01. The sequence goes on along the minus strand of CAYFWR010000004.1, from coordinate 22,134 downwards.
ATACGTTCTTAATGTCCTCTTGTTGTACTTAGTAATAGCTTTTGTGCTTAGAAGAGGAATTACTGTTCGATATGGTGGAAGAAACATCCATGCTGTTTAGTTTCTTGGCCGAGATAGTAAAATAAGGAGAAGGTTTTTTGGGCTATTTTTTAGATAAAAAAGTTGACAGTTTAGATATATATTATGGTAAGATTTGATATTCTTAAAAGTAAAACTCTTCACCGGATATAATACCAAGTTTTAAGACTCAACAGTGAGGAGTTTTTTCTTTGTCTAAAAATAAGTTTTTAATTTCTTTTTGTATTAGATGTAAAAATAAATATTAGATTATCTACTATTTTTGTAAGAATATACGACAACATCTTGATATTTAAAGGTAAAATGTAAAATGTTTTATGAGTAAAAATTCAAAAACAACAATTCGAAAAAATGATTTTACACCTGAGATTGAAACTTCAATCTCAGATTTTGATTCTGCTGATATTAAAAAAAATGCCAAGATTTTTAAAGAACTTAAAGAAACTAATAAAATTATATTAGAGCAAAACCAAGGATTTTCTATTCTGATAGATATCTTAAGAAATGTTTCTAAAAGTTTAGATTTAGATAAGATTTTAAAAAAAATACTTGATAAATTAATTGGACTTGTAGAATTTGATGCTGGAGCTATTTATTTAGTAGAAAATCACAAGATTTATCTTAAGGCTTCTAAGAACATAGATGAGCATTTGGCAAAAGATGAAATTGAAAAAGGAGCAGGGAAACATAGTTTTATTACCCAAGTCGCTAAAAGCAAAAAATCTCTTTATATTAGAGATCTAAAAGACATTAAAAGAAAAGGAATATTTTCCAAGGCAGGGTTTAAAACCTTGTTTTTAGTACCTTTAAAAACTGATGGTAAAATAGTTGGAGTTATTAAGTTAGGAAGTAAAAAAATTTTAGACATTAGTGAGGGGAAAAAGAAATTTTTAGAAACTGTGGGGAGAGAAATCACGGTAGCAATAGAAAATGCCGAACTTCTTGAGGGGATCAACAGACAACGAGGCCAACTAGAAAGTATTCAAAATAGTATGCGAGATGGGTTGATGGTTTTTGACAAAAATAAAGTAATTTTAGATTACAACAAAGCAGCGGAAGAAATGTTTGAAATCAAAAAGGATATTAGGGGAATTTCTGCAGAAGAATGGGTAAAACATAGTCTAAAATACACAAAGTATGATGTCAAAATAGAAGGCGATCCTTTTAAAGTTTTTGAAGAGGTAGTAAGTAAGAAAAAAATATCAAGAATCCGCACTGAAGTTACTAAAAAAGGAACTCCGTATAATATATTTGATTTAATTATTTCTCCTATTTTAGATTCTGATAAAAATGTTATTGGAGTTTTAGCTAATTTCAGAGATTTCACAAAGTTAGAAAAGCAGAAAAGAGAAATAGCAGAGCAGACCGAGAAATGGCTAGCAGTATTTAACAATGTTGCTGATGGAATTGCTGTTTTAGACCAAAATTTTAAGTTTGTTTCTGTTAACCCCGCTTTAGAAAAACTTTTGGGAATCAAATGGAAAGCTCTTATAGGTAAGGAGTGTGGGAAAATTCTTGATCCTCGTTTTCCAGATGGAATCCCTGTCTGTACTGAATGTCCGGTTAAAAAAGCCAATTTTGGGGAAAGAATTGTTACCTATAAAAATATTTTAATTAAAAGCAAAGTTGGAGAGTCTTGGGTTAAAATTTCTGCTTCTCCTATAAGAAATAAATTTAGTAATGAGATTTTCGGGATTGTCCTAACTATCAGAGATATGTCTAAAGAAAAAGAAATAGAGGAGGCTAAAAATGAATTTATATCCATGGCTTCTCATGAACTAAGAACTCCCTTAACAGCAATGAAAGGATTTCTATCGATGTTACTTAAAGGTGATTTTGGTCCCTTAGAAGAAAAACAACTCTATCTTGCAGAAAAAGTTGCTAGAAGTACTGAAAGAATGGTAAATTTAGTAGAAGATCTCCTAGATACTTCAAGAATTGAATCAAAAAGAATTATTCTAAAAACCTTACCCATAGATCCAACTAAGATAATAGAAGCTGTAGTAGCTAATCTTGCTTTAAAAGCATCTGAAAAACAGATTTCTATAATGATTAAAAATAGTACAGATATTCCTCTAGTTTTAGTAGACAAAGAAAGACTTCATCAAATCCTATATAATCTAATTGATAACGCTATTAAATACAGTTTCCCATTAGCCAAGGTTACTATAAGTTTCAAGAAAGAGAAGGAGATTCTAATTATAAATATTAAAGATACTGGCGTAGGTATTTCTAAAGAAGAAAAGGAAAAGCTTTTTAAAAAGTTTTCGAGAATCTATAATCCGCTGTCAATTCAAACTGGAGGAACAGGATTGGGACTTTTTATTGTTAAAAACTTAATAGAAGCTCATGGCGGTGAAATCTGGGTAAAAAGTAGGATAGGTAAAGGAACTACTTTTAGCTTCAGTCTACCTCAAGCAAAACAGCTTAGCTTTATTAAAGAATAATAATTAATCTAAGAGAAAAACTATGACTACAAAAAAAATACTTTTAATTGAAGATGATTTAACTCTTGCTGAAATGTACGAAATGAAGCTTGTAATGTCAGGATTTTTGGTACGCAGATCCTATACAGGGAAAGAAGCGCTAAAAGCTATAGAAAAAGAGTGTCCAGACCTTATTCTTTTAGATATTTTGATGCCCGAAATGGATGGTTTTGGGCTTTTAAAAGAGCTCAAAAGGGCAAAAAATAATACTCCGGTCATTATTCTAACTAACTTAGGCGAAGCAAAAGCTGACGCTAATTTAGAGCTAGCAAAATCATTGGGGGTAAAAGACTACCTCATTAAATCAAAGCATACTCCTGAGGATATCGTAAGGAAGGCAGAATTAGTGCTTCAAGGTAAAAATTGGTAATTTTTTGTTTAAAAAACAAAATTAATCATCAAAAAGATTAGGACTGAAAGTTAAGACCTGATCTTTTTTTAAAGAAAAAGAGCCCGGGAAGTATTTGGCAAAAGACTAAAACAGTAATCTTACCAATAAAAAATCCCCTTAGGCTCTTTTACAAAGGATGGAATATCTTCTATAGCATTATTAGTTATAGGTATCATCCTTAGAAACTAACAACTCAACTGTCTCTTTTGGTATCCCCCTTTTCTCAGAAATGATATTAACTACGTCATCATGTGGAAGTCCTTCGTTTGTTAACTCTTGGTAAAACTCCCAAACATCGAGATCTTCATATCTATCCTCATCCAAAAATTTACCCATAAAAAAAATCCCCCTTTGTTTATTAGTCTTTTTGGTCTTTTCCATTTAAACAACAAAAAGAAACCTTGTCAATGTTTAATGCAACAAATAAGTTTTTACTTTCAAAATCTTAGTTTTTTGCTAAAATGCTTATATGACAAAAACAAAAATTACTTTTCTTATTTTATTTGGGGTAGGACTAATTGGAATTAGTCTTTTTTTGGGTTTTAGATTATATTCAATAAAAGATTCGGGAGAAAAAAAAGTTTCTGGTTCTACAGCTTCTACAGCTGGGACTAATGATTTTTCAAAAGTTATTGAAGAAAATATCAAGAAATATCATCCTAAAGAAGATTTTTGGAAGAAGAATTACAGCAATTTCGATGTTTTTTCTGATGCCGCTATTGTAGTTGATTTTGATTCTGGTCAAATTCTTTATGAAAAAAATGGGGATAACAAATTTCCTCCTGCTAGTACTATGAAAATTGTGACAGCTACTGTTGTTCTTGAAAATCTTAAAAAAGACCAATTAATTACTATTTCAGATAGAGCAGTTGGTATGGAACCGAATAAAATAGGATTTAAACCAAACGAAAAATTTGAAGTAGAAGATCTTTTATATGGAACAATGATGCTTTCAGCTAATGATGCTGCTGAAGCGCTGGCTGAAGAGATAGAAGGTGGCCGAAATGAATTTCTTAAGAAAATGAATATCTTAGCTAAAAAGTTAGGATTAAAAAATAGTCATTTTAGTAATCCTTCTGGTTTAGACGATCAGAATATGTATTTAAGTACTTTTGATTTAGTAGCCTTTACTAAATATGCCTTATTAAATCATCCAGAAATTCTGACTTATATGGGGACAAAAGATTATGAGATTAAAAAAACCGATCATAATGAGGGCTATAGTCTTTATCATTTAAGTTTTATGTTAGGAGAATATCCGGGTTTAGATGGGGTAAAAACTGGTTATACTTACGATGCTGGTCATACTTTTTTAGGGACTGCTAAAAGAGGCAAGCATCGTCTAATTGTTGCTTTTTTTAACAGTCGAGATGCCAATGAAGACTGTAGAAGTCTATTTGATTTCGGATTTAGTAGAATACCAGAGTTGGAAAAATTTTTAAACTCTATTAATTCTAATAATTAATAATTACATCCATTCCTCATATACAAATACAAAATTCAAACCTCTTCCCAAAATCCTTATGTTCTGTTACAATTGTTTGGGGAGAGTTTTATTTATGAAGAATGAAAATCAAAAACAAGAGCAAATTGAGTCAAAAGATACTAAACCCAATAAAGCTACTGACATTCTCTCGATCTTAACCAGTGAATCAGCAGCTCGGGGGAAAGCCCTTCTTTTCAAAGAGAAGGAAGAAAAAAAAGCGAGAAAAATAGGATTTTTTATAACTATAGTTTCAGGAATAGCTTTTACAACAACTGTCGTAATTTATATTTTGCCCTCTTTTGACTTTTTTACTCGACAAATCTTTTTCCAGTTTTTAATTTTTACTTTTTTACTTCTAAACCTTTATCATCTATTTGTCTTTAAAAGACTAGTCAAAAGAAATACTAAAATTGCTTTAGATATCTCTTATACTATAATCATTTTAATTTTAATCCTCTTGGCCCAATGCCCTGGTAGTATTTCTAGTCCTTTCTTTCTTCTTTATGTTCCAGCTTTAATAGTGGCCTCTTTTTTAATCCGCCCTTCTTTTACTTTTATTATCCTTATATTTGAAATACTAGCTTCAGTAATCTTTATTTTAACTAATCCAAGGGGTCAAGAGTTTTTTACTCAATCTCCAAATACCTCTATTAGTGAAATGGTAATTTTGGGAGGAATCGCTTTTTTATCTTACTTTTTAGGAGAAAAGTATTTTAGTTTAAAAGGGAAAAAACAAGAAATCGAACAAATTGTCAACGGTCTTCGTCTTGATAATGCTAAGGTTGAAGCAATCCTTCAGAGTTTGGGAGATGGTGTTTTTGTTGTTGATCAAGAAAAAAAGATTGTTTTTATAAATCAAACTGCGCTTTCAATGGTCAAACAAAATATCAACACTCCCTTGGGCAAATACTATAGCAATATCTTTCAAATTCTTCGTGAAGAAAAGCCAATATCTTACGAGACTGATTGTCCAATTCAACAAGCTATTTCTGAAAATAGATCAATTCAAAAAGATGATCTTCAATTGGTTATTGGTAATAAAAGAATGTTTATTGCTTTGTATACTGCTCCTGTTAAAGCTCCTGGTGGCGGGGTTATCGGCGGACTTGGTGTAATCCGCGACATTACTAAAGAAAAAGAAATGGAGAGAATGAAATATGAATTTATTTCAATTGCTTCTCATGAACTTTCGGCTCCAGTTGTTGCTCTCGAAGGTCAACTTTCAATGATTGTCGAAGATGTAGAAGGAAAACTTGATAAAAAAACTCGCCATTCGCTTTTAGAAGATGCTTATCAAAGTAGTATTAGATTAGCAACCCTAGTAAAGGATCTCTTAAATGTTTCTCGAATCGAACAAGGCCGACTGCCTTTTAATCCTAAGGTTGTCGACTTAAGAGAGATAATTCAAAGCGCAATTGATAACCAACAAATAAAAGCCAAGGAAGCTAAGCTTAACTTAGAATATAAAAAGCCGTCTAAACCCTTTAAGGTCTGGGCTGATCCCGATAGGATTGGGGAGGTTGTCACTAATCTAATCACTAATGCTATTAAATTTACTTCCAAAGGAAGTATTACTATTGAAAATTCAGAGGAAAAAGGTTATGTTAAAACTGTTGTTTCTGACACCGGCATTGGAATTTCAAAAGAACACATCCCTCACCTTTTTCAAAGATTCCATCAGGTCGACACTTCCAAGAAAGGACAGGGGACTGGGTTGGGGCTTTATATTTGTAAAAAAATTGTTGAAAAATTGGGAGGGAAGATTTGGGTTGAAAGCGAAGTAAGAAAAGGCTCTAAATTTATATTTACTTTACCTAAAACTAAAAAATCAGAATAAGATGAAAAAAAAGCCTAAAATTCTTTTAATAGAAGATGATAAACAACTTCAGAAACTTTATAAAACTAAGTTTAACTTCAAAGGCTATGAAACTTTTATTGCCTCAGATGGAGAGGAAGCCTTAGCTTTAGCTTCACAAGAGCTTCCTGATCTTATTCTTCTTGATTTAATGCTACCTAAAATTGGTGGACTAACAGTCTTAAGAGCTTTAAAAGAGAATTCTGCTACTAAGAATATTCCGGTTATAATTCTTTCTGCTCTTTCAGAAAGTCAAGTTATGACCGATGGTTTAGCCTACGGAGCAATGCTATACCTGACTAAAGAAAAAACAGTGCCTTCTCAAGTCTTAGAATCAATTGAGAAAGCTTTAAAAAAGAAAAATGAGTAAAGAAGAAAGAAAAAATCTTATTAAAAAGATAGTAAAAGTTCTGGTAATTGCCGATTTAATTATTTTAAGTCTTTCAGGATTATTTTTTATTTATGCTATTTTTGAACTTCCAATTACTATCTTAATTTTCTCTTTAAAGGGATTAATTATTGTTTCTTTAGTTGGACTTTTCTTTTTTATCATCTTTGCTAGAAAACTAACTGAAGAACACTATGACTCTATTTTGCTTTTTGAAGGTGTCATTCATTTAGGGTTTATTCTTCTTGCTATTAATGCCTCTGGGGGGATTTATTCTAAATTTCTATATTTTTTTTACCTATTAATAATTTTTACTACGCTGTACTCTAAAGCCTTAGGCTTAACTTTAGCCGGAACAATTTTAGGTTATTTAGTTTTTGATATCTTTTTCTATAATCGAAGCGAAATAATAAACAATCCTTTTGCTGTTTGGCCTCAGGCTCTTTTTCTTCTATTTGTAGCTGGATTTAGTACTATTTATAGTCAAAGATACCAAAAAGCGCTTAAAGAAAAAAGGCAGGTAGAAACAACAGCCGAAGAACTAACTGAAGATAAAAGCGCTGCTGAAACTCTTCTTTCTAGTATTGCTGATGGAGTCTATGCTGTTGATAATGAAAGAAAAATTGTTCTTTTTAATAAGGCAGCTGAGGAAATGACTGGTTGGAAACAAGAAGACAGTTTAGGGATAAAGTGTAGTACTGTTATGAAGCTCAAAAACGAACAAGATGTCAGTGTCTGTGAAAAAGATTGTCCGATGCTTGCAACTTGGAATAGTAACCAATCAATTATTAGAAATGATCTTTCATTTGTTAATAAAAGACATAAAACCGTCCAAATTTCTGGTTCTTATGCCTCAATTAAGAATTCAAAGGGAGAAATTACTGGAGGCATCTGCGTTTTTCGAGATATTACCAAACAAAAAGAAGTCGAGCGACTTCGAAATGAATTTGTTTCGACTGCTTCTCATGAATTAAGAACCCCTATTACAACTTTGGAGGGTTATATTTCTTTGGCTCTAAATTCTGGAATATGTAAAATTGACCAAAAAGCTAAGGAATATATGAATAAAGCCCATAGTACTATCTTAACAATGGCCAATTTAGTTAAAAATCTTCTTTCGGTTACTAAAATCGAGGAAGGAAGACTTCAACCTCAAGCTAAATCATTTAACTTGAAAGATTTAATAAAAACTGTTGTTTCAGAACTTAGTATTCAAGCCAATGCCAAAGGAATTAAATTAGATTTTAAAGAATCAACTATTTCTTTTACAGGGAAAAGGGGAGTAGGAAGATCACTTAACGTGATGGCTGACCCTGAAAGTATTCGAGAGGTTTTAACTAATTTAATAGAAAATGCTATCAAATTTACAAAGCAAGGTGAAGTCACTGTTAGTGTTATTTATGATGATGATTTTGCTAATGTTTGTATAGCCGATACTGGGATTGGTATACCTACTGATGACGTCCGTCACCTTTTTGAAAAGTTTTATCGAGTTGACAACTCTGCTACCCGTGAAGTTGGAGGAACTGGATTAGGATTGTATATTACAAGATCATTGGTAGAAATGTTTGGCGGTAAAATTTGGGTTGAAAGCGAAGAGGGGAAAGGGTCAAAATTCTATTTCACCATCCCTCGAGCTATTGCATAAACTTAAATTTCTTGGTAATTTACAATAGTCTCTGTATATATTTTCCAAATTTTTTCTTGACACTTGAATCTTTTATAAAGTATTATATAATTAAAGCATAAGAAAAATATTAAGCAGTTTTGCCTAATCAGAAAAAAAGGAGGAAATATGCCTAAAATAATGCTTGTTGAGGACGATATTGCCTTAAGAGACATTTATTCAGCCCGTTTTCAAGCTGAAGGATATGAAGTTGTTGTTGCTTCAGATGGAGAACAGGCTTTGCAATTAGCAGCCAAAGAAAAGCCGGATTTAATTCTTTTGGATATTATGATGCCCAAGATTTCTGGATTTGATGTTTTAGATATTCTTAGAACAAATAAAGATACCAAAAGCACCAAAATTGTCGTTATGAGTGCTCTTTCTCAAACCGCTGATATTGAAAAAGGTAAAAACTTAGGGGCTGATGAATATTTAGTAAAATCTCAAGTCACCCTTTCTGAAGTTGTTGACAAAGTCAAGAGTATTTTAGGGAAGTAAAGAAAGACCTAAAACAAAAAACTTATTCCAGATTTTTGGAGGGAATGAGTTTTTTATTTTATCTTTTTACAATAGCTCATTAAACTATAAACTCTTATGTTGAATTTTTGAGTTAAAGTAAGTATAATAAAATTAATCGATGCGAATTTTAAGTAATAAAATTAAAGATTATATCGGCAAAGAGATCGAAGTTGCTGGCTGGGTTCATAAAATCCGCAAATTGGGAGGGATTACTTTTATTATTATTAGAGATCGAAATGGATTTGTTCAAGCAGTAGTCGATAAAGAAACTAAAAATATTAAAATTCAAGATTTAAAACCAGAGAGTGTAGTTAAAATTACCGGGAAATTATCAAAAGACAAACGGGCCCCAGGAGGAGCTGAACTTAGGATCTCAAAAATTGAGATTCTTTCGAAAGTCAAAGAAGATATTCCAATTGAAATCAGTAAAAAAGATTTAGGCGTTAATTTAGATACGCTCCTAGATTATCGGCCTATTACTTTAAGAAATCAGAAACAAAAAACAATCTTTAAAATTTCGGCAAAAGTCTGCAATGTTTTCCAAGAATTTTTTGATAAAAATGACTTCGTAGAAATCCATACTCCTAAAATTGTCTCTCAAGGAGCAGAGGGTGGCGCTCAACTTTTCCCGGTTAAGTATTTTGGTAAAAAAGCTTTTCTAACTCAAAGTCCTCAATTTTATAAACAAATTATGGTCGGAATTTATGAGCGAGTTTTTGAAATCGCCCCTGTTTACCGAGCTGAGGAACATAATACAAGAAGACATCTAAATGAATATATTAGTTTAGATATTGAAATGGGATTTATAAAGAATATGAAAGACATAATGGAGATTTTGACTGAATTTTTAAAATTTGCTCTTCCGAAAATTAAGAAAGATTGTAAAGAAGAACTGGATATTTTAGGAGTAAAAATTCCAACTATTCCCAAAGAAATCCCGAAATTAAAACTTACCGAGGCTCAAAAAATTCTAGAAAAAGAATATAAAGAAAGGTGTTTAGGAGCTCCGGATTTAGATCCCAAACAAGAAAAGTTAATATCAGAATACGCTGATAAAAAATTTAAGACCAAATTTGTCTTTATTACTCATTATCCTTCTAAAAAGCGACCATTTTATGTTATGGATGATCCAAACGACTCAAAATATACCGAGAGTTTTGATTTAATCTTTGATTATGAAATTGTTACTGGAGGACAAAGAATCCATCAGTATCAGGAATATTTAGAAAAGATGAAGCGATTTAACCTTAATCCCAAAGATTTTGATTTTTATCTTTCTGCCTTTAAATATGGAATGCCACCTCATGGAGGATTTGCTATTGGCCTTGAAAGATTGGTGGCTAAACTTCTGGATCTAGATAATATCCGCGAAGCCTGTCTCTTTCCGCGAGACATAACCAGACTAATACCATAATATGTATAGTATAAAAACTCTTAATTTTGAAGGACCAATTGATCTTCTCCTGCAATTAATCGAGAAAGAAGAACTCGACATCACTGAGATATCGCTGGCTAAAATTACTGATGAGTATTTAAGTTATATATTATCATTAAAAGAGATAAAAAGCTCAGAATTGGTGGATTTTCTGGTCGTAGCATCACGACTCTTATACCTAAAGTCAAAAGCAATTCTACCTAATGTTTTTGATTCTGAAGAAGAAGAGGAGGTAGCTACCTTAAAACAGAGATTAGAAGAATACAAAAAATATCGAGAAATTGCAGAAGAATTTGATAATATTCTAAAAAAAGGAGAACGTTGTTTTAAAAGAAAAGAAACGAAAATTGAAATCCACACCTTTACTCCCCCTAAAGATTTAGATATAAACGAACTGGTAAAAATTTTTAAAGAAGCTTTAATGAAAATACCTACTCAAGATCAACTTAAGGAAGAAAAGATTGTGATAAAAAGAATTTCGGTTGAGGATAAAATAAAAGAGCTTAAGAAAAACTTGAGTAAAAACAGCAAAAAAATGCTTTTTAGTAAAATTCTAGCTACTTGTAAAAGCAAATTAGAAGTAATTGTTACCTTTTTAGCAATTTTAGAAATGATAAAACAAAAGTTTGTACAAGTTACTCAGGACAAAATTTTTAGCGATTTTGTAATCAGTAAAGAATAAAAATGGCAAAACTATGGAAAAGTCAAAGCCTAAACTAAAATCAATTATCGAAAGTATTCTTCTGGCAGCTGAAAAGCCAGTAAGTATTAAGGAATTAGCTTCTGTTTCTGGTTTTATGATGAGTGAGGTCCAAAAAACAGTTCTTAGCTTAATTGAAGAATATAAAGAAAAGGGAATCCGGATTATTAGAAAGGGCGAGTATATTCATTTAGTTTCTGCTCCTTGTAACGCCGAATTTGTGGCTAAATATTTAAATGAGGAATTAAGAGCTGATCTTTCCCAACAAGCCCTGGAAACTTTGGCAATTATTACTTATAAACAACCAATTACAAGAATAGAGATCGAAGAGGTGAGAGGAGTAAATTGTGAACAAATCCTACGGAGTCTTTTGATCCGAGGCTTGATTACTGAGGTAGATCGCCGTGACACAGTCGGTCGCCCAATTCTCTATGGTACAACAATGGAATTTATGCAATATTTTGGTCTTGAGAATGAATCACAGCTACCTAAAATAGATGATTCTCAAGAAATTTTAAGACTCGAGGGAACTGGAGAAAAACCAGATATTATTATCGAGGAAAAAGAATGAAAACCCTAGTAACCCATATTAAGCCCCATATTGATGAAATTGTGGCTGTTTGGCTTTTTTGTAATTTTTATCCTGGATTTAAGCGAGCAAGAATAAAGTTTATTCCTGCCTCTCAGACCAAAACTTTAAACGGGAAAGATCCAGATTCTAATCCTAAGATTTTTTACCTTGGAGTTTGTCGAGGGAAATTTGACGAACATGCTAGTGTAGTAAATCATGACTGCACTTCAAGCTTAGTCTGGGAACATTTTCAAGAAAATAATTTTGTTCCTAAATCAGAAGTAGAAAAAGAAGCTATTGACCGACTAATTAAATGGGTTACCAAAGAGGATACAGCCCGTTTTAAAGATGATTATTGGTGGGAATTTAGTATCTCTTCTTTGATCCGAGGAAGTAATAAAATAAGCAGTGATATCAAAACAGTTAAATTTGGCTTTAAGTTAATTGAATATCTATTTATTGTTCTTAAAGAAAAGGTCCAATTTGAAAAAGATTGGGAAAATAGAACTGAATTTAATAGTAAATGGGGGGAAGGAGCTTGTCTTGAAACCACAGTCTTTAATGATGCTTTTATTTATACTAAAGGATATCAATTAGTTATTCTTTGTAATCCCCATAAAGGCTTTAAGCAAATCCGGGGAAATCCTCGAAGTTTAGTTGATCTGACTAATGTTTATGAAAAATTAAAAGAAATTGACCCAGGAGCTGACTGGTATTTCCATGCTCCTAGTAGGAAACTCCTAATCTGTGGCGATGATATTGCCTCTAATGTCAAAAAATCTAAGTTAGGCCCAAAGGAACTAATTGAATTAGTTAAAAGATAGTAACGGATTACAATAAATCAAGAAGAGATAAAATGATTAAAGCAATAATTTTTGATCTTGGTGGAGTAGTTTTAAACAATGGCGTTTATGAAGCTTATCGTAAATTTAAAAATGTCAGATTTAAAGAAATTTTTGAGAAAAAATATTTAATTCCAATGGAAAAAGGAGAGATAGGCGAAACTTCTCTGTGGCAAAGATTGACCTATGATCTAGGAGAAAAACTCAGCACGACCCTTTTAAAAAAATATATTTTTAACAATTTCTATCCTATAGATAACAATATTTTCCTGATCAAAAGATTGCGGAGAAAATATAAAGTAGGTCTTTTGACTAACAATTTAGTAGAGTGGTATACAAGACTAGATTCCCAATTTAGATTAGAAGAAAAATTTGATACTATTATTGTTTCAGCTGAGGTTGGAATGAGGAAACCTGACGAAGGAATTTATTGTTTAGCAGCCCAAAGACTAAAAGTTACTGAAAAAGAATGTATTTTTATTGATGATAAAAAAGAGAATATTAAGGGAGCAGAAGAAGTTGGAATGAAAGGAATTTTTTATAAACAAGGAGATAATTTAACTCTTAAATTAGAGAAAATGGGAGTTAAAATATAAATGGTAGCAAAAATTGCTTTAATAATTTTAATTGTCGTTGAACAATTCTCAATTTTCTCCTCGATTCGGCCCAAAGTTGCCGATTTTTTAAAAAATTACAATTTTTATAAAGAAGAAATTGTAGTTGTTCAGAATCCTGAATCTCAATCATCTAAAAATGAATTTATTTTAGAAATTCCTTCTTTACCTCAAAAATCACCACATTATACCGAAATGTCAATCCAAGCAAATTCTTCTTTAGTAGTTGATAAAAAAATTGGTAATATCCTTTTTTCAAAAAATGAAAATCAACCTTTAAAGATCGCTAGCTTAACCAAAATAATGACGGCAATTGTTGTTTTAAAGAATTCAAGTTTAGATCAAGTTGTAACTGTTTCTGGTCTTTATCCTCTTCCTGAAGATAATATGGGAATTACAAATGGCGAACAAATAAAAGTTGAGGATCTCTTGCACGGACTTTTAATCGGATCGGCTAATGATGCTGCTGTCGCTTTAGCTATCTGGCTTGCTGGTTCTGTCGAAGGCTTTGTTGAAATGATGAATAATGAAGCTAAAAACTTAGATTTAGATAACACTAATTTTACTAATCCTACTGGTTTCGATTACCCTGATGGAGGTTATTCCACTGTGCATGATTTGGCTAAACTGGTCCGCTTTGCTTTAAATAACGAAAAGTTCAGAGAGATAGTCGGAAAGCAGTTTTATATTGCAGAGTCAGTTGATAAGAATATCATCCATTCAATTTCAACAACTAATTGGCTTTTAGATAACCAATTAGTTTTTGGGGTTAAAACTGGGAAAACCGCTGGAGCAGGAGAATGTTTAATCGCTTTGGCTAAAAGTAATAAAAATGAGATAATTGCCATCGTCTTAAAAAGTCCTGACCGATTCGGAGAAACAAGAAAATTGATTAATTGGACATTTAATAGTTATCAATGGTAATAATAATAGTTGTATATCGGTTAGGGATTTTGATATTTAATATTTGATTTTTAATTTTTCTATATGAAGCCTATCATCGCTATAGTTGGTAAGCCAAATGTTGGCAAGTCAACTCTTTTTAATCGATTAACCGAAAGAAGAACTGCTATTACTTCAGAAATCCCGGGGACAACCCGAGATCGGCTTTATGGTGATTGCTTTTGGGGTAAGTACGAATTTATTTTAGTTGATACAGCTGGAATTGCTCCGGAAGAAAAGGACGAGTTAAAAGCCGACATCCAAAATCAAATTAAAATTGCTGTAGCGGAAGCAGATTTGATAATCTTTTTAGTTGATGCTGGCACCGGTATTACCCAAAAAGACCAAAGAGCAGCTGAGCTTTTAAGAAAAGGACAAAAACCAATTATTTTGGCGGCCAACAAAATTGATAAAAAAAAGGAAAGTGGATTTTATCAGGAATTTTATAAATTAGGCTTAGGCGACCCAATACCAATATCAGCCCTTCATGGCCAAGGAACTGGCGATCTGCTTGATAAAATCGTGAAAAGAATCAAAATAAAGACTAGAAGACCTCCTTCAAAAATGACTAAACCTACTCAAGTTGCTATTGTTGGCCGTCCTAATGTCGGCAAAACTTCGATTCTTAATGCTTTATTAAAAGAAAAAAGGGGAGCGGTAAGCGAAGTCCCTGGAACAACCAGAGATATAGTTATAGGTGAACTCCAAACTAACAAAGAAAAAATAATTTTAATCGATACGGCTGGAATTCGGAAAAGAGGTAAAATTAAGTTTGGAATCGAAACTTTTAGTGTTCTTCGAGCTATAAAATCGATATCTGGCTCTCTTATTACTCTTTTGGTTATTGACGCCACTGAAGGAGTAGTCGCTCAAGACATGCATCTGGCTGGCTTTGCTAAAGAAGAAGGAAAAGGAATTATCTTAATTGTTAATAAATGGGATCTAGTAAAGAACAAGTCTCAGATTATAGAAAGATATCTTAAAGTCCTACAAGAAAAATTTGATTTTGTCTATTTTGTTCCAGTAATTTTTGTTTCTGCTAAAACCAAGGAAAATATTTCTCAAATCCTAAATTTAATTTTAAAAGTCAAAGAATCTCTTTCTAAAAGAATAAAAACAGCCGAATTAAATAATTATTTGGGAGAAATTATAAGGAAAAATCCTCCAAAAAGTAAAAAAAATATTAAAGTCTACTACTTTACTCAAGTTGCAATAAATCCTCCAACCTTTGCAATTTTTGCAAATTTACCAGAAGCAATCCATTTTTCTTATCTTCGTTATCTCGAAAATAGAATTCGAGATAAATATGAGTTTGGCGGAGCTCCGATAAAAATCCTCTTGAAAAAGCATAAGTAGTTTTTATATAATGGTTTTGGAGGCTTATGACTAAAACCAATATCCAAAAACTTATTAATGAAAAAGCTTTTACCAAGCTTATTGTTGGTCTTGGTAATCCTGGAGACAAAAATATTGGCACTAGACATAATGTCGGTTTTGAGGTCTTAGATAAATTAGCTGCTGATCTTTTTCCTGATATCCCTTGGCAATCTTCGTCTGATTTTAATGCTGAAATTATTGAAGGAGAAATTTCAGCCGGGCAAAAAGTTATTTTAGTTAAACCTCAGACTTATATGAATGATTCTGGTAAAGCAGTTCAAAGGATATTGAGCTCTTATAATGTATCCATAGATAGAGTTTGGGTTGTCCACGATGATTTAGATTTAAAAGTAGGCAAGCTAAGAATCAGAAAAGAATCATCATCGGGAGGACATAGAGGAGTTCTCTCAATAATTGACTCTTTAGGATCTCAGGCTTTTCCTCGTTTTCGAGTTGGAATCCGTAATAAAAACTTGGATACCTTTAGTATCTTACCAGAAATGTTTGTTCTCCAAATTTTTAATGATAACGAAAGACCAACTATAGATAAAGTAATCAAAAAAACAGTAAAAGAGATAAAAAAATCTCTAGAAGAAGGGATTAAAGAAGTAAGCCTATAAAAACAACTTGAAAAGGATCCCATAGAAATGAGATCCTTTTCTTTTTCAATTTCTCACCCGATTTTCCCAACAAACTAGTCTTTCGACTAAGTCAGCCGTTCAAAATAGGCTGAGTTGTTGCGGGGAGAATCCTACCAATGAGCCTTCTCCGCCTAAGGCGAAGAAAAGAGGCCCCAAAGGAGGGTAGTTTGAAGCCTCTAAGACCCAAAGGTAGGGTTCTCCCCAAAACAAAATTTCCTATTTTTTAAGTTGATGGGCTATTGTAACATATAGATGTAATTTTGTCAATCCTTTTTTACTTCAAATCAAATAAGGGGACAAAATGGAAGATGAGATAAAATACTGGATCGCTTTTGGGAAAAATTTAAAGATGGGGCCAGTGAAGTTTAAAAAACTTTACGGCTATTTTTCATCAATGGAAAAAGCTTGGGAGGCTAAAGATTCTGAACTGGTAAAATTAGGGCTGGAATCTGATTTGGTAGCTGAAATTTCAGCAATGAAAAAGAAGATTAATCCTGATAAAGAATTAGAAAGATTGAATAAAGCTGGGATTCAAACAATATCAATCTTAGACAAAAAATATCCAGAAAAACTAAAAGAGACCTACAATCCTCCAGCTTTACTTTATACAAAAGGAAATTTTACTATTTTAAACAATGAATATCTAATCGCTATTGTTGGAACCCGAAAACCAACTGATTATGGCCGACAAATCACCTATGAAATTGCCAATAATTTAGCTAAAAACGAAATTACTATTGTTTCTGGAATGGCCTTAGGGATTGATACCCAAGCCCATAAAGGGACTTTAGACTCTAAAGGAGAAACAATTGCTGTTTTGGGATGTGGTTTAGACAAACCTTATCCTACTTCAAACTCGGATTTAGCTAAAGAAATTGCCAGAAATGGTTGCTTAATCTCAGAATATCCTTTAGGTACAGCTGCTCTAAAACAAAATTTCCCCGCTCGAAATCGAATAATTTCCGGGCTTTCGCTTGGAGTTTTAGTTACTGAGGCTGGAGAAGAGTCTGGAGCTCTAATTACGGCTCGATATGCTTTAGAGCAAAACAGAGAAGTTTTTGCTATTCCTGGAAGTATCTATAATAAAAATAGTTTGGGGCCTAATAATTTAATTAAATTAGGAGCTAAATTAGTAACTAAAGCTAGTGATATCTTGGAAGAATTAAATTTAGAATCTGCAGCGGAAAACATCAAGGCAAAAAAGATTTATCCAGACACCAAAGAAGAGGCAATAATTCTAGATATCTTAAAAGATGAACCAACTCATATTGACTTAATAGTCGAGCAAAGTGGTCTCGACGCCGCCTTGGTTAATTCAACCTTAACAATGATGGAAATAAAAGGCAAAGTCAAAAATATCGGACAAATGAACTATATAATTTCAAGATAACATTTAAAAAACTCTTGACTCACCAACCACTTTCCCGCTTATTATAGATAGTATGAAAAACCTTGTTTTAGTGGAATCGCCGGCTAAGGCCAGAACAATTGAGAAATTTTTAGGCTCTGATTTTTTTGTCAGGGCTACTTATGGTCATATTCGCGATTTGCCAAAATCTGAACTGGGAATTGATATTGAACACGATTTTAAGCCGAAATATATCATCCCGACAAAGTCCAAGAAAACTGTCGGTTACCTAAAAGATGAGGCTCAAAAAGCTGATGCTTTGTATTTGGCAACTGATCTGGACAGAGAAGGAGAAGCCATTGCTTGGCATGTTATTCAAGCTTTAGACTTGAATAAATCTACAGACCGAAGTCCGAAGTCTAAAGATCGAATCAAACGGATTAGGTTTTATGAGATTACTAAAGAAGCAATTCAGGCTGCCGTTAAAATTCCCGAATCAATAAATCCTGATTTGGTTGATGCCCAACAGGCAAGACGCATCCTAGATCGCCTTGTAGGCTATAATTTAAGCCCGCTATTGTGGAAAAAAGTGAAGAGGGGTCTTTCAGCTGGCCGAGTCCAATCGGTAGTTCTCCGACTCATTGTCGACCGAGAAAAGGAAATCGAGGATTTTAAACCAGAGGAATATTGGGAAATTGAAGCCGAACTAACTAATCGTCTAGCTGATCGAGATCGTAACTCAAACATTTTTACGGCGAAATTAATAAAAGTAGATGATAAAAAAGCCGAAATTAAAAATAAAAAAGAAGCTGACAAAATTGTAGCCGACCTCAAAAAATCAGACTTTAAAGTCTTAAATGTTGAGAAAAAGGAAGTTAAAAAATTTCCAGCTCCTCCATTTATTACTAGTACTCTACAACAAGAAGCAGCTCGAAAATTAGGATTTTCGGCTAAAAAAACAATGGTTTTGGCTCAACAGCTTTACGAAGGAATAGAACTGGGATCCGAGGGCTCGGTTGGTCTTATAACCTATATGCGAACCGATTCTTTTCATATTGCCGAACAGGCGCTGGCTTCTATTAGAAATCTTATTAATAAAAAATTTGGTAAAGAATATTTAACCCCAACTCCTAGGATCTTTAAAAAGAAAGTCAAAGGAGCTCAAGAGGCCCACGAGGCGATTCGACCCACCTATATCCAAAAAGAGCTAGAAACTATTAAAAAATACCTAGCGCCAGATCAACTTAAACTTTACAGCTTAATTTGGAAACGAACTATGGCCTCCCAAATGGCCGAAGCTATTTTCGACCAAACCACCATCGACATAAAAGCTAACAGCCAAAAGCCAAAAGCTAATAGCTATTTATTTAGAGCTTCCGGCAGTAAAATCAAATTTCCAGGATTTATTAATGTCTATCTTGAGGGTGGAGCAGAAAAACAAAAGAAAGAAAAAGAAGAAAAAGTTTTGCCAGAATTAAAAGTTGGCGAAAAACTCATTCTAATTAAACTTATTCCTTCCCAACATTTTACCGAGCCACCAGCTCGTTACACCGAGGCCATGCTTATTAAAGCCTTAGAAGAGCAGGGAATTGGTCGGCCTTCAACTTACGCTCCAATTCTTTCTACTATCCAAGATCGAGGTTATGTTACTTTAATTGAAAAACGATTTCACCCCCAAGAAATCGGCCGAATTGTTGATAACCTTCTGCGCCAACATTTCCCTGATGTTATTAATATTCAATTTACTGCTAAAATGGAAGAGGAATTAGACGAAATTGCCTCTGGTGAAACTAAGTGGGTGCCAGTAGTCCGAGAATTTTGGGTTCCTTTCGAAAAAGACCTTAAAGAAAAACATGAGGAAATCGAAAAAGTAGAACTGCCGGTTAAAGAAACTAAAGAAAAATGTGAAAAATGCGGTAAGCCAATGGTGATAAAGCAGGGGAGATACGGCGAATTTATGGCTTGCTCCGGCTGGCCAGAATGTAAAAATACCAAGACAATTATTAAATCAACTGGTACTTTGTGTCCTGAATGTGGTGGAGAAATTGTTGAAAGAAGAACCAAAAAGGGGAAAATATTTTATGGATGTGAGAATTATCCCAGTTGCAAGTTTGCCACCTGGGGTCAGCCGGCAAAAAATCCCTGTCCCAAATGCCAAAGTTTAATGATTGTCTTAAAAAATAAAGTTACCGAATGTACCCATTGCGAGTATAAAGAGACATTAAAAGAATAAAACATGATATTTACTGAAGCTAAAATTTTAGAAAATATTCACCTAAAGGCTAATTATTACAAATTAACTTTAAATTGCCCCGAAATTGCCAAAGAAATAAAGCCGGGGCAATTTATTTTAATTAGAGTAACTAATAACTTAGATCCTTTACTTCCTAGACCATTTGGTGTCTTTCGAGTAGATAAAACTAAAGAAAACTTCTCGGTTCTTTATGCTGTAAAAGGCAGAGGAACTCATCTTTTGAGTCAGAAAAAGACTGGGGAGATATTAACCTTAACTGGTCCCCATGGTAACGGCTTCCAAGTCAATCAAAATTCAAAAACAATTTGTCTTGTGGCTGGTGGTTTTGGAGTTTCGCCACTTTTAGCTTTAACTAAAGAGAATAAAGATAAAAAAATCATTGTTATTATTGGTGGTCGATCAAAAGATTTAATTATTTTTGAAAAAGAATTTAGAGATTTGAACGCCAGGGTTTATATCACTACAGATGACGGAAGCTATGGTAAAAAGGGAATAGTAATTGACATTCTCGATGAACTAATTAAACCCTTCGACTCTGCTCAGGGTGAAAAAGAAAGAATTGACGAAATATTTTCGGTTGGGCCTTCTTTAATGCTTAAAGCTGTTTCCCAAATTGCTAAAAAATCCAAAATTCCTTGCCAAATTTCAATGGAAGAAAGAATGGCCTGTGGAATTGGGGTATGTTATAGCTGTGTCTGTAAAACAAAAAGGGGCTTTCAGAAAATTTGTACCGAGGGTCCAGTATTTAATGCTAAAGAGGTAGAAATTGTCTAATTTAGAAGTAAATTTAGCTGGGATAAAGATGAAAAATCCCGTAACGTGCGCTTCGGGAACTTTTGGGCTTGAATACAGTCAGTTTTTTGATTTAAAAAAACTGGGGGCGATTATTCCCAAAGGCGTTACTTTAGAACCAAAAGAGGGGAATGAGCCGCCTCGGATCTTTGAAACTCCTTGTGGAATGATTAACGCCATTGGCCTCCAAAATTATGGTGTTAAAGAATTTATAAAAACTCTGCCGGAATATAAAAAACTTGGAATCCCTTTAATTGTTAATATTAATGGAAAAACTATTGAGGAATATGTAAAATTAGCCGAGATTTTAGATAAAGAAAAAGGAATTTCTGGCTTAGAAATCAATATTTCTTGTCCAAATGTTAAAAAGGGAGGGATGCAATTTGGCGTCTCTCCCAAAATGACTTACAATATAGTAAGCAAAATAAGAAAAGTTACCAAACTTCCTTTGATAACTAAATTAACTCCTAATGTCACTGACATAACTGTTGTTGCTAAGGCAGCCAAAGAAGCAGGAAGTACCGCTATTTCTTTAATCAACACTATTTTAGCTACTGCTATTGATGTTAAAACTCAAACTTTTCAGTTAAAAAATATTACTGGCGGGCTTTCTGGTCCAGCCATAAAGCCAGTGGCTCTCCGAATGGTCTGGCAATGCTATAATACTGTTAAAATTCCAATAATAGGTATGGGAGGAATATCTAACGCCAATGATGCCATAGAATTCTTCCTTGCTGGAGCCACGGCGGTTGCTGTCGGTACCACTAATTTTGTTAATCCTAAGATTACTATCGAGATAATCGATGGTATTAAAAAATACTTAACAGAAAATAGCGTCAGTGATATAAAGAATTTGATTGGAAAAGTCGGAAAATAGAGGGTGAAAATCTTGCCGTCACTTTATCGTAATTAATCTTAAAGGCAATCGATTTCAAAAAATCCAAGGAGCAAGAAAGAAATAATGATATGATAGAATTAAAAAAAATCTATGAAAAGGCAAATAACTTTAATCTTAGGTTACTAGATTCATTTGTTAGTGAGGTAGAAAATTTGACCGATACAAACGTTTGCAAATCAAACAGGTTAGGTATTCAGTACGGAAGACAAGAATGTACTTTAAATAATTTCAAAGAGTTATATCGGGAGTATGACGAACAAGAGAATGTCGATCCAGATGATTTCAATTTTCATATAGGGTTTGAAAAGAATTCGAAAGAATTGAAATTGTACATTTTTTCGTTTTCGGGTAATACCGTGGGGCTTTCAGTCAGCAATGCTACTAAAGATGAGGCAGTTAAGATTCATGATTCATTTAGGAAAATATTTGGGCTTACACAAAAATCTGTAGAAATAGCGAAAAAAGATGAAATTTTAATGGTTAAGGAAAATAGTGTAAAGCAAAATATTTCAAAAGATGGGAAAAGGGGCGGTTGGTTTAATATGAGCAATCCAGTAGTTTATCTAATAATTGCAATTATTATTATCTTAATCGGTTTTCTTGTTAGTAAATTAAATGCTAAATAGTTCTAGCCACTGCTTACGAAATTCTCAATTTCAGCGTAGAGAAATAATAACAAGAAAGGAGATTTCATGAGCTTTTTTAAAAAATTAGAGGAACTACAAAATAAAAATAAAAGTTTAGTTTGTGTTGGTTTAGATGTTGATCTTAATAAAACTCCAGAGTTTATAAATGACAAAGAAGATCCGGTATTTTATTTTAATAAAGAAATTATTGATGCTACAAAAGAT
>CAYFWR010000003.1:0-30554 GCA_964346865.1 uncultured Candidatus Saccharibacteria bacterium | reverse complement strand
ACTGCTATTAATTTAGGAGCTTATTTAGCAAGATTTAAAAGAAAAGTTTTGATAATTGATCTAGATCCTCAAAGTAACACTACTAGTGGTTTAGGTTTTGAGCGAAAATCAATCCGAAATTGTCTGTATGATGTTTTGATAGATGAAGCGCCCTTAGCTGACATTATAATTTCTACTAGCCAAAAAAATCTTTATTTGGCGCCCGCCAGCGCTGTTTTAGCAGCCGCCGAGGTAGAATTGGTAAGTGTTTTGGCTCGAGAATCTCGTTTAAAACAAGCCCTTTCCAAATTGGACGGAGATTATCACTTTATTTTAATTGATTGTCCTCCTAGTCTTGGCCTTTTGACTGTTAATGGCTTAGTAGCTGCTAGTAAAGTTTTAATTCCAATTCAAAGTGAATATTATGCCCTGGAAGGGTTGGGACATCTTTTACATACTATAGAAAGAGTAAAAAGCAGTCTAAATCCCAATTTAGAGATTTTAGGTTTGGCTTTGACGATGTTTGATAAGCGGACTATTCTCTCTCGTCAAGTAGTTTCTGAAATTGAAAAACATTTTCCTAAAAAGATTTTTAAAACTCTTATTCCTAGAAATATTCGCCTGGCTGAAGCTCCAAGTTATGGGAAAAATATTTTGCAATATGATAGTTGGAGCAAGGGAGCTTGGGCTTATAAAAATTTAGCAAAGGAGATAATGCATCGTGTCAGATAAAGATTCGAAAGTAAAAAAAATTAAATCTTCAGATTTTCGGCATCATGGTTTGGGTCGAGGCTTAGACTCTTTGATCCCAATGACTGAAAAAAAAGAGGGAATAGAAGAAATTGAGATTGAGAAAATAAAAGTTAATCCTCATCAGCCACGAATCCATTTTGATGAAGAAAGTTTAGGTGAACTCGCTCAATCAATAAAAGAGCATGGAATCTTACAGCCATTAGTTGTTTCAAAAAAAGGCGATGAATACGAAATTATTGTTGGTGAAAGGAGACTGCGAGCCGCTAAAATTGCCGGATTAACTAAGATACCAACAGTAAAAAGAAGCCTTTCTGAACATCAGAAATTAGAATTGGCTTTAGTAGAAAATGTTCAGCGATCTGATTTAAATGCTCTTGAGAAGGCTTATGCTTTCAAGAAGTTGATGGATGAATTCAATATGACTCAAGAGGAAATTTCTAAAAAAGTTGGTAAAAGCCGAAGTGCTGTTGCCAATACAATCCGTATCTTGAATTTACCTAAGGAGATTAAAAAAGGCCTTATGGAAGGAAAGATTACTGAGGGACATGCCAAAGCAATTTTAATGGAGGAGGATTCAACTCGACAATTAAGTTTATATAAGGCGATTCTCTCTCAAGGATTAAATGTTCGAGAAGTTGAAAGAAAGGCTAAGTCTGTTCGTAGCCCTAAAGTTGTCGAGATTCCTTTGAAATACCGAGAATTGATTGATAATTTAAGAAATATCTTAGGAACAAAGGTGAGTATTTCCGGGAGTAAAAAAGGAGGGAAGTTAATTATTGAATATTATAGTGAGGAAGAATTAAATCGGATTTATAAAACAATTTTAAAAAGTTCTTAAGTTTCTGTTTGTAATATAGATAAATAAAAGCAGCACAATTGCTGTTTTTTAATTAGAATTAATCTTTATCTTAAAAACTAGTAACTTGGAGAAGGAATAACTCGGGTGGTTCCCAAAGGAAAGAGTCGAACCCAAACCTTACCAACAATATATTTTTTAGTTATTGGTCCCCATTCTCGAGAATCAGAACTCATATTAGGACCTCGGTTATCACCTAAAACAAAATATTCACCTTTATTTAAAGTCTTTTCTATATTCCCTAACGTTTGTTGGTTGGGAGAGATATAATTCTCATCTAAAACAAGACCATTTTTATATTCATCGTTATAAATAGTTACCCGACCATTTTTAATCTCAATTTTTTCACCAGGCAAAGCGATAATTCTTTTAATATAATTTCGGCAAGGTTCATTAAAGGTTAGTGTTCCAATAATTCTTTGGGGAAGCGGTCCGTTTAAATATTCGTCACAAACTGGCTCTGGATGTTTGAAAACAATAACATCTCCTCTTTTAACTGAAAAAATTTTGTAGCTAGCCCTATTAATTAAAAGATAGTCTCCATTATAGAAACTCGGTTCCATTGATTGACCAGAGACATTAAAAGGCTGGATAAAAAGACGGATAACAAAAAACAAAATTACAATAAAAAAAATCGTTTTTACAATTTCCCATACCAAGGATTTAAAATTAAAGGTCTTTGGCTCTATTTGTGACTCGTTTTTATTCATAAAAATATTATATATTCTTATGGCTATTTATGTAAAGGGCTATAGATTAAAATCACAGATGTAAAGTTATAAATTAGATTTGAATAGAATTAGTGAGTAATTAACAGCAACAAATTCGCGATCTAGTGACAAAAATTGAGAACCTGATATAATCAATTGTGTTTTAAGACTTGATCCAAGATTCAAAATATATTAAACTTAAAAACTATGGGAGAGGAAAAGATAGATTTTAAGGTCTCTGGAGTAAACAGAGATAAAGATAGGGAAGAAAAACTACCGAAACCAAAAAGAAAAAGATGGAAGAAAATCTTTCTTTTCTTTTTTATTTTCGTGATTTTAGGAACTTTTTCTTGGTTTGGGCTAAAGGTTTATTTAGCAGCAAAGAAAATTATTGGATCTAATATTTCTGGGGGAGCCCTTGGACTTTTTGGAGCCCTTAATCCTTCTCAACTTAAAGGGGAAGGAAGTGGGCGGATTAACATTTTACTTTTAGGTATTGGAGGTGAAGATTGGCCAGGAGGACAGCTAACTGATACTATCATTGTTACTAGTATCGATCCCAAAAATAATGATGTAGCGATGCTTTCAGTCCCTCGAGACCTTTATGTTAAAATCTCCGGAGATAGTTATAACAAAATTAATACTGCTCATGCTTATGCCGAGGAAAAAAAAGAAGGTAGTGGACCAGAGGTAGCCAAAGAAACAATTTCCTCGGTTTTAGATATCCCAATTCACTACTTTGTCCGAGTTGATTTTAGTGGTTTTAAAGAAATTATTGATACTATAGGAGGAGTAACTGTCGAAGTTTCTGAAGATATTTATGATCCTCTTTTCCCAAATAAATATAATACTGGATATGATCCTTTTTATATCGAAAAGGGAGTCCACAATATGGATGGTGAGACTGCTTTGAAATATGCCCGCTCTCGAAAAACAACTTCAGACTTTGATCGAGCCCAGCGACAACAGAAGATTTTGTTAGCAATTAAGGAGAAAGCTTTGTCCTTAGGGACTTTAATTAATCCGGCTAAGCTCAGCGAAGTTATTGATCTATTAGGTGAACATATTAAAACCGATATCCAAGCTTGGGAAATGGTAAAATTAGCTGAAATCTCAAAAAATATAGACAGAGATCATGTAACCTCTAAGGTTATTGATAATAGTGCTAATGGTCTTTTAGTTTCAAATATGATAAACGGAATGTATATTCTGGAACCAAGAAGCGGAGATTATAAAGAAATTCAAGGTTATGTTCATAGTATTTTTACTGATACTTATCTTTCTGAAGAAAAGGCAACAATCGAGATTTCCAACGGAACATTCAATAATGGTTTGGCTTATCGGATTGGAAAGCTTTTAAATCTTTACAATTATTATGTTGTTAAAGTTTCGAATACAGAGAATAAAGACTTTTATCACACTCATATTTATGACTACACCGACGGTAGGAGCCCCTACACTATTTCCTATCTTGAAAATCGATTTGGGATTAAGGTCGAAAAGGTAAATGGAGAAGATAGCCAAACTGATATCAAAGTTATCGTTGGTTATGATTATAAAGAATAAAAGGCCACCTAAAAGGTGGGAGTTATGACAAATATTCTCAAGAATAAAGCTTTTATTCTCTCTTCAGTTATTTTTTTTGAACTGTGGCTTCTTTTGATAATTCCGACTCTATTTTGGTATCTTATCATTGTTTTAGTTTTAACTTTAATTTTGGGTTTAAAGTTTTATTGCCAATTAAATTGGCGGAAATCTCCTGAATGTGTTCATTTTCTCATCTTGCCAACTTTTTTTATTTCAGGATCTGCTTTCTTTATTTTTACTTCCTTAAACCGAGTTTTTCAAGCTTTTTTTATCACAGGGATTTCTGTTGTAATCTACTTTTTAGCAAAAACTATTGATTTTACAAAAGAGAGAAAAAAGCCGATGTTACTATCTACGAGAAATTTCTTTTTTTCAATAACCTTTTTTACAGTTTTTTTAATTTCTGTTATTTTGATTAATCTTCAGTTTTTTCTCTCTATTGGTCTCCCCCTTGTTTTAGTTTCTTTATTTACTATCATATTTCTTTTGACTTTTTCTCTTGTTTGGCAAAATAGGATGCTTTCGGTAGAATCTTTAATTTATATAACCGCCATCAGCTTTATTGAAGTCGAAATTGTTTTAGCAACTAGTTTTTGGAATATTAATTATCCTCCCAATGTTTTTAAATCTTCTTTTGGGATTTGGGGAATTCCTTTAGTAGCCCTTATTATTACAGTTATTTATTATTTTTTGTGGGGACTCTCTTTCCACAAGTTAAAAGGGAGCTTGACGAAAAGTATTATTTTAGAATATAGTATTATTTCGGGAGTTATTCTTTTAATTTTACTTTTTACTTCAAAATGGCTTCCATATGTCTAGATGTTTAAAAAGTGATTTAGAAAGTTACTTTCAGGGTAAAAAAGTTGACTTTACACATTACAAAATTGATCTTTCAAAATATTCTCCCTTAACTCAAAGAGTTTTAAACGAGGTTAGAAAAATTCCTTATGGTAAGACTATTACCTATAAAGAATTAGCAAAAAGAGTCGGTCGACCTAATGCTTATCGGGCAATCGCGAGATCCCTGTCTTGTAACAAAACTCCTATTATTATTCCTTGCCACCGGGTAATTGCAGCTTCTGGATTAGGCGGATACAAGTATGGAGTTAAAATAAAAAATAGACTTTTGAAGTTAGAAGAAGCTCTTGATTAAGCAATCAGTGATCAGTTGTTAGTAATTAATGAATTTTTTTCAATTTACTATTAATTAAAACGGAGGGATTAAGAATGGCTGATATTAAGATTATTAATGATGGAGAGCGGCCAAGAATTAGCTCTTACTCTAAAAAAAGGCCTAGCTTTGTTTTAGCAATAGTTGTTTCCTTGGTCTTCGGGGTAGTAGGTGGCTTTTTTGGTGGAGGAGCTTATGAGGGTTTTAAAGAAAAGACTGACTATAGTCCAGGTGTTACTGAGGAAAAAAAAGTTGAACTAAAAGAGACTTCCGATATTATTGATGTTGTTAAAAAAGTTAGTCCGTCAGTAGTCAGTATTACAGGGGAAACTACTGGATTCGATTTTTGGGGTCAAATTTATGAATCAAAGAGTTCTGGGACGGGGTTTATTGTCGAAAAAAACGGCCTAATTATTACCAATAAACATGTAGTTAGTGACCAAAATGCAAATTATAGTGTTTTTACTTCTGATGGCAAAGAATATAAAGCCAAAGTAAAATCACTTGATCCTTTAAATGATATTGCTTTTCTTGAGGTTGAAGCTTCTGATTTGCCAGTTGTTGAGCTTGGAGATTCAGATAAATTAGAAGTTGGCCAAAAGGTAATAGCAATTGGCAATGCCTTAGGGCAGTATCAAAACTCAGTTACTACTGGAGTAGTATCAGGGATTGGAAGAATAATTACTGCAAGTGATTTTACCGGGGCATCGAACGAGACTTTAGAAAATGTTATCCAAACTGATGCTGCTATTAATCCTGGTAATTCTGGTGGTCCTTTAGTGAATATCATTGGTCAAGTGATTGGAATTAATACGGCAGTTGATTTAGAAGGACAACTGATTGGTTTTGCTATTCCAATTAATATGGCTAAATCGGCTATAAAAAGCGTCATCGAAAAAGGACGAGTAATTCGACCAATGATTGGAGTTCGTTATATCCCAATTACCAAAGATTTTGCAGCCAGTAATAATTTATCAGTATCCGAGGGTGCTTTTGTCTATGGGGGAAAAGGAGAATTAGCAGTAATTCCTGGAAGCCCAGCGGCTAAAGCAGGGATTAAAGAAGAAGATATTATTACTAAAGTCGGAGATGATAAAATCGACCAAAATAATAGCTTGGCTGTTCTGGTTCAAAAATATGAGGTTGGAGAAAAAGTTGAACTTACTATTTTAAGAGACGGAAAAGAAACAATAATCGAGGTAACATTGGCAGAAATGAAGGATTAAGACAAAAGTTTCGGTATTTAATGAGGGCGGGTCCATATGGACCCGCCCTCATTTTTAGGAAATTTTTTCCTGATTAGCTAAGGTAAGTTTTTGGATTAAATGATCAATTCCACCATCTAAAATAGAAGGTAAATTGTGAAGAGATAGGTTAATCCGGTGGTCAGTAACCCGGTCTTGAGGAAAATTGTAAGTTCTAATTTTTTCACTTCGATCGCCAGTCCCAATCTGAATTCGTCGAGCTTCACCTCGGTTTTTTCTTTCCTCTTCCTCTTTTTGGGATAGGAGGCGAGAACGGAGAATCGAAAGGGCCTTGACCCGATTTTTTATTTGGGATCTTTCGTCTTGGCAAGCAACTGTCATTTTACTTGGAAGATGAGTGACTCTAACTGCAGAATCAGTAGTGTTAACGCTTTGACCGCCAGCGCCCTGGGACCGAAAAACATCAATTCGAAGATCTTCTGGCTTTATTTCTAAATCAACTTCCTCGGCCTCCGGGAGAACTGCTACTGTTACGGTCGAAGTGTGGATCCGGCCGCTACTTTCAGTCTCAGGAACTCTTTGAACCCGATGAACTCCGCTTTCAAATTTTAATTCTTTATAGACATTATTCCCTTCAATACCAAAGATAATCTCCTTAAAACCTCCAATTGAAGTTGGATTAGAACTTAAAATATCGATTTTAAAACCTCTTTTTTCGGCAAAGCGCGAATACATTCGAAAAAGCTCAGCCGCAAACAAAGCGGCTTCATCTCCGCCAGCCCCAGCTCTGATTTCCATAATAACATTTTTTTTATCATTTGGATCAGAAGGAAGAAGCAGACTTTTTAATTCCTGATCTAATTTTTCTTTATCTTTCTCTAATTGACCAACTTCTTCCTGAGCCACAGCTAAAAGTTCAGAATCAGTTTCTTTTTTTAAAACTTCCTTTGCTTGTTTAAGATTTTTTTCGATTCTTTCGACTCCCTCAATTTTTTTGATCATTTCTTTTAACTCGGTCTGTCTTTTAAGGGTTATCTGATAAAGAGGTAGATTCGAAATCAACTTAGGATCACTAAGTTTTTTATTTAAATCTTGGTATTCTTTTTTAATCTCAGTAATTTTATCTTCCATAGTCGCAGATTTACACGGAACCAGACACGGATCAACACGGATTATTAATAAAATAGCCAGTTTTGATCCGGCTATTTTAGGAATAAATTAATTTATTGATCCTTTTTTGATTTCTTTGAGGGGGTTTTCTTGTTAGTTGAAGTCTTGGTAGAAACGGATGACTTTAGTGCTTGAGCCTTCTCTACTCTGGCTCTAAACTTGTCGACCCGACCAGCAGTATCAACTAATTTTTGTTTTCCGGTAAAAAGAGGATGACACGCCGAACAAATCTCAACTTTAATATGAGGTAAAGTAGAACGAGTTTCAAATTTATTACCGCAGGAACATTCAACCGTCGCCGGACCATATTTTGGATGAATATCTTTCTTCATAATATTACAAATGATTACCAATGTTTATACGAATCTGTTACGAATATTTATTTGTAGAACATTCGTATAGAAATTCACAGCCATTCGCTATACAAGTTTATCAGAAAATTTGTCTTTTGGCAAGGGAGAAATCGTATCTCTTCCTAGACTATTCTGTTAAAATAGTTTTATGAAAATCAAAGAGGTTAGGTGTAAATCAATTTTGGTGAAAAGTAATTTGCCGGGGTGTGATTTTGTGATTAATCCCTATGTTGGTTGTCAGCACGCTTGTGTCTATTGCTATGCTCGGTTTATGAAACGCTTCACAGACCACCCCGAACCTTGGGGAGAATTTTTAGATATAAAAGTTAATACTCCCGAAGTTTTAGAAAAACAACTGTCTCAGATGTTTGGCAGTAAAAACAATCAGCTAAAAATTAAGTTATCAGTCCGAAAAAAGCCGACAGTCTTTTTAAGCAGCGTTACTGATCCTTATCTGCCAATCGAAAGAAAATATAAGCTTACCCGAAAATGTTTGGAGATTTTACTTAAATATCAGATGCCGGTATCCATTCTTACTAAATCAGACCTTGTTTTAAGAGATTTAGATTTATTGAAGAAATTTAAGGATGTCTCAGTTGGTTTGTCAATCACCGGAGCCGATGATAAGATTTCCAAATTTTTCGAACCTTACGCTTCTTCTGAAAGTAGACGAGTTAAAGCTGTTTCTATTTTACATAAAGAGAGAATTAGAACTTATGGTTTTGTTGGCCCAATTTTACCTTACCTAACCGATTTGCCCAAATTATTTAAATTACTTAGTGGTAAAGTTAGTGAGATTATGCTAGAGACTTTAAATACTAAACCAAGTAGTTGGATTGGGGTAGAAAAGGTTTTAAAAAAGAATGATCCTGAACTTTTCCCAAAATACAAAGAAATATTTTTCACAAAAGCCAAAAAAGACTACTTAGATCAATTAAGGGCCGAGATCGACGGGCTTAGCAAAAAATATAAGATTAAAACCCGCCTTTTTATTCACTAAAAAATTCTTCTTGCATTTTATTTTTTATTTTGCTAAACTTCTTTAAGTAAAGTTTAAATTCAATTTTTAATTCACACGCTTTTTGGCTCTTACTATCTTGAGTGAAAGATAGCGTTCTCAGAGCCAACCCTGAGTTCGGCAGCTGCCGGATCGAATGGGTGGACTGCTTTTGTCCTCTCCGACCTAAAGTCGGAGTCAAAAGTAGGTTGATAAAAGCGGAGGTCCGGCGACTTGTCGGAAAAGGAAAAAAATTTTATGGCAATTCCGTCAATGCGAGAAATGTTAGAAGCAGGAGTCCATTTTGGGCATAAAGCTTCTCGTTGGAATCCCAAAATGGCCCCTTTTATTTTTACCCAAAGAGATAAAATTCATATTTTTGATTTAGCTCAAACGGTAGAAATGTTAGAAAAAGCTTGTAATTTTTTAGAAAAAATTGCTAAAGAAGGTAAAACAATTCTTTTTGTTGGGACTAAAAAACAGGCCAGCTCAATTATCAAGAGAGAGGCTGAAAGATGTGGGATGCCCTATATTAGTGAACGGTGGCTAGGGGGAATGCTTACTAATTTTAAGACTATTCGGGCACGGATTAAATATTTTAAAGAATTAGAATCCAGAGATCTCGAAAATCTTACCAAAAAAGAAAAAGCCAGACTTTTAACAGAAAAAAACAAGCTAAGACAAATATTTGAAGGGATAAAAGATCTTAATGATTTACCTGACGCTCTTTTTGTAGTTGACATTATTCGAGAAGAAACAGCGGTTCGAGAAGCAAATAGATTGAAAATACCAGTTGTTGCCCTTGTTGATAGCAATAATAGTCCTAATTTGGTTGATTATATTATTCCTGGCAATGATGATGCTATTGGTTCTATTAAAATAATTGCTCAATCAGTGACAAATGCTATTATTGAAGGTGGAGGAGGAAAAGCAAAGAAAATCGAAGAAGTAAAACAAGAATCTGAGGAGAAAAAAATCGTTTCTAAACCAATTAAGGAGACTAAAGAAAAAGTTAAAAAAGTGTCAAAGGTGGCAGAGGCAACAGAAGTATCAAAGATAGAGAACAAAAAAGAAGCAAAGAAAACTGAGATTAAAGAGAAAAAAATAAGAAACCGGAAAAATCTAAAAAGACTAAAGAAAAATCAGAAGTAAAAGCTAAGAAATCCAAAAAATCGCAAAAAACTAAAAGGAAGAGCAAATAATGAAAGAAAAAATCATTGAATTAAGAAATCAAACTGGGGCCGGAATAGTTGATTGTAAAAAAGCTCTAACTGCCTCAAGTGGTAATATTGAAAAGGCAATTGAAATTTTAAGAAAGAAAGGACAAAAGATTGTAGCGGCTAAGACCCAAAGAGAGGCCAAAGAAGGACTAATTGAATCCTATATTCATGCTGGTGGTAAAATAGGAGTATTAGTTGAAGTTTTTTGTGAGACCGATTTTGTTGCTCGGAATGAAGAGTTCAAAGAATTAGCTCATAATTTAGCAATGCATATTGCGGCACAAGATCCACAGTATTTAAGAAAAGAAGATATTCCTAAAGATATTTTAGATCAAGAGAGAAAAATTGAATTAGAGAGATTAAAAGATAGTGGCAAACCCAAAGATATTTTAGATAAAATAGTAGAAGGGAAGCTGAAAAAGTTTTTTGAGGAGACTTGTCTTTTAGAACAAACCTACATTAAAGATGAATCAAAAAAGATCAGAGATTTGATTGAAGAAAAGATAAGTAAATTTGAAGAAAATATCAAGATAGGAAGGTTTACAAAATACCAGTTAGGAGGGTAGGATGATTGATGAAATTTTAAATAATCTAAGACCAAGACTAGAAAAAGCTATTGAATTTCTAAAGAGAGACCTCTCTACCCTACATACTGGAAAAGCAAATCCTTCTTTAGTTTCTGATGTTTTAGTTGAGGCGTATGGTAGTAAAATGCCTTTAAAAAGTGTTGCTTCTATTACTGCTCCTAATCCTAAATCAATTATTATTACCCCTTGGGATAAAGCAAACCTTGGGCTTATTGAAAAAGCTATTCTTTCTTCAAACTTAGGTTTTACCCCTATAAATGATGGGGAGTCAGTTAGAATTAACATTCCTCCTCTTAATGAAGAAAGAAGACGGGAATTTGCAAAGATAGTTTCCACAAAAGCCGAGGAGGCTAAGGTTAGTATTCGAAATTTACGTCATGAATCCCATGAAGAAATAAAAAAAGCGGAATCTGGTGGAAAGATTACTGAAGACGAAAAGTATCGCGGTGAAGATCAACTTCAAAAAATAGTTGAAGAATATAATAAAAAAGTTGATAATATTACAAAAAATAAAGAACAAGAACTGATGCAGATATGATCTTAGCTAATTAGTTAAGTAGTTAGTTGGTTAATTAAAAGAATAAATGTATTAAGGAGAAAAAAATAATGACCAAAAAATCAAATCAAAAAGTTCCAAAACACCTTGCTATTATTATGGATGGCAATCGTCGTTGGGCAAGAAAAAGAAAACTACCAATTCCGGAAGGACATAGAAGAGGGAGAAAAGCCTTTAGGGATATCTTAAAACATTGTGGAGACCTAGGAATAAAGATAGTTACAGTTTATGTTTTTTCGACCGAGAATTGGAAAAGATCTAAAGAAGAAGTAAAAGGATTAATTGGCTTACTAGAGGAATCTATACTCAAAGAGGCAGATAGGTTAGACAGAAATAATGTTAATATAAGGATTTTAGGTGATATCACTGCTTTTTCTAAAAAAATTCAAAAAAAACTTTTAGAAGTAATTAAAAAGACAAAAGACAATAAAGGTTTATGTTTAAATTTAGCCTTAAATTATGGGGGACGAGCTGAAATTACTAATGCTATAAATAAACTAATTAATAAAAACAAAAAACCTAAAATTACAGAAAAAGATATCGAAAAAGGCTTATATACCTTTGGTGAACCAGATCCTGATTTGCTAATCAGAACCGGAGGAGTCTATAGATTAAGCAACTTTTTACTTTGGCAACTGTCTTATACCGAACTTTATTTTACTAATACTTTATGGCCAGATTTTAGTCCTAAAGAATTAGATAAAGCTATTTATGAATTTGGTAATCGTATTCGTAATTTTGGGAAGTAATGAAAAACCCTACCTTAGTTTTAAAAGCTTTTGAACGTTACGAAAAAGATCTTCGTAAAGATTTAGAAATAGTTCTTTTAAAAAAGGAATGTCAGTATACGTGTAATATAATAAAGTACTTCTTAGGCTGGTTAGATGAGAGATTCAGTCCAATTGAAGTTTATGGAGGCAAGAGATTTCGAGGGGGATTATGTCTTCTGGTAAGTGAAATTATTTCAGGTGATTATAGGAGAGCGTTGCCAGTTGCTTCTTCTTTGGAACTTTTCCATAATTTTACTTTAATTCATGACGATGTAGAAGATAATGATCCTTTAAGAAGAGGGAGGCCGACGGTTTGGAAAGTCTGGGGGAAAAATTTAGCAATTAATACAGGAGACGTTGGATTAATTCTTAGCTTACTGTCTTTAAATCGACTAAATAAACTGGGTTTAAAAAAGGGGAAAATTCTTGAGATTCAAGAGTTTTTGGGAAACATTTATCTAAAAATTGGTCAGGGCCAATTTTTAGATTTAACTATGAGTGAAAAATCTCTTACTAAAGATATTTCTGAGAAAGAATATCTAAAAATGATCGAATATAAAACTTCTGTCTTAGTAGGCGCATCTACTAAATCAGGAGCAATGATTGCTACTGACAACAAATGGGTTATAGAAAATTTTTATCACTTTGGTCTAAATTTAGGCTTAGCTTACCAAGTTTTTGATGACACCATTAGTATTTGGGGGAATCCAGAATTCTCTGGCAAGTTAAAATTTAATGATATTAAAGAAAAAAAGAAAACTTTACCGATTGTTTATGCATTTAATCATACTAATTCTAAAATAAAAAAAGAACTAGCTGATTTATATAGTATTGAAAAGATTAATGATAATATTGCAAAACAAATTGTTGAGATTTTAGATAAAACAAATTCCTATGCATACTGTTGGAATTTAATAAATAGATATAAGGAAAATTCCTTAAAATTCTTAAGAAAAACAAAGATAAAAGACATAAACCAAATAGAGTCTTTGGTTCATAATTTAATTCCTAATGTAAAAAATTATACAAAAATAGCCGTTAAATAAATTAACATTAATTAACAAAAGTTAATAAAATAATAGGGATATGGAAATATTTTTAGCTAAAGAAGCAGGATTTTGTTTTGGGGTAAAGAGGGCTGCTGATCTTACTCTTTATGCGGCTAAAAATAGTGATAAAGTAGAAACTCTTGGCTCACTAATTCATAATAAGCAATTTACAAAGTTTTTAGAAAAGAAAGGTATTTTTGAAGTAGGTGATATAAATAATATAAAAGCAAGTAAAATTGTTATTCGCTCTCATGGTATCACTAAAAATCAAGAGAAGACTTTGAGAAAAAAAGGAGTAAAAGTGATAGACGCGACGTGCCCCTTTGTAAAAAGAGTACAAAATTTGGCTGAAAAATTGGAACGAGATGGATTTCGTGTTTTAATTTTAGGAGAAAAGGGTCACCCCGAGGTTATTGGGATCAGAAGTTATATTTCAAGACCTTTGGTGATAAAGAATACTAAAGGGATGTCGCTACTGAGAAGAAAAGAAAAGATTGCTTTAGTTTCGCAAACTACTCAGGAATTATCTTTGTTTAAAAAAGTGGCTGATTATCTTAGAAAGAATTTTGATAGTGTCAAAATTTTTAATACTATTTGTGATGCTACTGAAAAGAGACAAAGAGCCGCAATAGATCTAGCAAAAAAAGTAGGCATCATGATAGTTGTTGGAGGAAGACACTCATCAAATACCAGTAATTTAAAAAAAGTTTGTGAAAGTTATACCAAGACCTATCATATTGAGACAGAAAAAGAATTAAAAAATTCATGGTTTGTTTCTACTAAGTCTATTGGGGTTACAGCAGGGGCTTCTACTCCTGATTTTGTTATTAAAGCTGTATTAAATAAGTTAAAAAATATCGCACTTTCTAAAGGAGCCGAATGATAACCTTAATCTCTTTTTTATTAGTTTTTGGGTTTTTGGTTTTTGTCCATGAATTTGGGCATTATATTGTAGCAAAGCGAGCCGGAATAAAAATTGAAGAATTTGCCTTTGGTTTTTTTGTCCCAATTTATACTTGGAAGAAAAATGGGGTAAAATATTCTATCAACCTTATTCCCATTGGTGGGTATGTAAAGATGTTGGGAGAAGAAGGAGGACATGAAGATAATCCCCAGAGTTTTTCTTATCAGTCGTTTTCTAAAAAAGCTCAGATTCTTTCCGCTGGTGTAATTATGAATATTTTTTTATGTATTTTGATTTTGAGTTTTGGTTATGGGATTGGTATGAAGTCCTTAATTCCAGGGATGTGGGATCATCCTGGAGTTGTTAATACTCAAAAAGTAAAAATTTTAGAGGTTAACAAAAACTCTCCAGCCGATAAAGCCGGCCTCAAGCCTAATGATAAAATTTTAGAAGTTAATGAAGAAAAAATCTTTCTGGATTTTGAGTTTGCTGCCTTTGTAGCTGATAAAGAAAATCAAACTGTTAATCTTTTAATCGAAAGAGATGGGAAGAAAGAAAATATTAAACTTATCCCGACCTTGAATGAAGACGAAAAAAGAGCTGTGATTGGAGTGATAATTGAAACTGAAGGAAAGATTAGATCGCCTTGGTATTTAGCTCCAATTGCTGGATTTTTAGAGACTTTAAGATTAGCCAAATTGACCGTTATTGGTATCTTTAATTTTTTCGCTACTTTATTTACCAGATTTAGTATTGGCGAAGAAGTAGTGGGTCCAGCTGGAATTTTTGCCGTGACAGGAATGTTTGCCAAATTGGGATTTTTTTATCTTTTACAATTTGTAGCTATTTTAAGTTTGAGTTTGGGTTTGGTTAATATTCTTCCAATCCCAGCTCTAGATGGGGGTCATATTCTTATTTTTGGGATTGAAAGATTAGCTGGCAAAAAACTTAGTCTTGAAATCCGAGCTTTTATCAATACTTTAGGCTTTGCCTTTCTAATACTTTTGGTTATATTGGTAACAGTTAAAGATTTTGGTCGGTTTGAGATTTTTAGGAACTTATTTGGGAGATAATATGAAATTAAGTCAACTTTTTGGAAAGACAAAAAGAGAAGTGGCTCGGGAAGTTGCGAGTACCAATCACCGTCTTTTAGTTAAGGGTGGTTTTATTGTCCAGCTTACTTCCGGTATTTATACTTATCTTCCCTTAGGACTAAAAGTTCTTACTAAAATTGAAAATATTGTTCGGGAAGAAATGGATGCTATTGGCGGGGAAGAAGTTTTAATGCCAGCCCTTCAGCCTAAATCTTTGTGGCAGGAAACCAAGCGATGGGACGGGCCGATTTCGGAAATTATGTACAAGGTTAAAGATCGGGAAGGGAAAGAGTTAGGTTTGGGGCCGACTCATGAAGAAGTTTTGACTGATATTATAAGAAAAGACGTAAGATCTTATAAAGACCTTCCTCTTTATGTTTATCAGATTCAGACCAAATTCAGGGACGAACCCCGAGCCAAATCCGGACTTCTTCGCGGTCGGGAGTTTAGAATGAAAGATCTTTATAGTTTTCATACAAATGAAAAAGATTTTAAAAAATACTACGAAATTGTAAAAAAAGCTTATCTTAAAACTTTTAAACGTTGCGGACTTTCTGATGTCTTGGTAGTTGAAGCTTCTGGAGGAGCTTTTACCAAAGATCTTACTCATGAATTCCACGTTACAACCCCAGCAGGAGAAGACTCAATAATTTACTGTGAGAAATGTGGGTTTGCTCAAAATGTTGAGATTGCCAAGAAAAAAGAAGGAGAAAGTTGCCCTAAATGCAAAAAAACTCTTAAAGTTTTTCGGACTATCGAAATTGGTCATATCTTTACTTTAGGGACAAAGTATTCTAAGGATATGAAAGCTTATTTTTCAGATAAAGATGGTAAGGAAAAACCAATTATTATGGGCTGTTATGGGTTAGGAGTGAGTCGGCTTTTGGGAGCGATTGTCGAAGTTAAGTACGATGAAAATGGTATTATTTGGCCTAAAAATATCACCCCTTATCAAATTCATCTTTTAAATCTCGAGTTAAAAACAAAGAAAGAAACCGAAAAAATTTACAAAGACCTACAAAACCAAGGAATAGAAGTTTTATGGGATGATCGAGATGAATCTCCTGGTGTCAAATTTGCCGACGCTGATCTAATTGGCATTCCCATCCGAATTATCGTAAGTCCCAAAACTCTTAAAGCTTCCTCAGTCGAAATTAGCCCAAGGGATTCTGAAAAAGTTAAACTGGTAAAAATCAATAGAATCACTCAATATATAAAGACTTAGTAAGAACTAAGTTATGATCTCGAAGATTATGTACACTATTTAGCTTTCTAATAAGTGTAGTTACCTTTTGTGTTGACCAAAATGAAAAAAATTGATTTATTATTATTTTTAGCTATCTTTATCCTTGCAGTATTAACTTTCTTTTTAATTGGTTATAAATTATTTATAGATCATAGTAATCAAAATTTAAAAATTATAAAAATCAATGATACACAATTGATAGTTGAAATTGCTGATACGGTTGAAGAAAGAGCTAAAGGACTTTCTAATCGGAATTATCTTATGAAGAATCGAGGAATGCTTTTTGTTTTTGATAAGCCCGATTGTTACTCGTTTTGGATGAAAGACATGCTAATTCCACTTGATTTTATTTGGATAAAAGATGGTATAGTTGTTGAAGTTAGTCAGGATGTCAAACCAGAGGATTATCAACCTCCTAGAGCATTAACTTCTCGGGATAAAATAGATATGGTTTTAGAAATTAATGCTGGCTTGGTTAAAGAATTTAATTTTAAGGTTGGTGACAAAGCTAATCTAATTTATGATTAATATGATTGAATTGATATAAGCCCTGAGGGATTATTGGTAACTAATTATGTCGAAGGACAACTTCAAAAAGTTGTCCTTTTTTCTTTTGAGATATTAGATATTTGTCTATAATAAAGAAATGGACCATAAAATTAGTAACACTGGCGGCTTTTTTCTTGCGGACAAGCCTTCTGGGATTTCAAGCGCCAGAGTCGTTAGTGAAGTTAAAAAGAAGTTTGGGTTTAAAAAGGTGGGGCATGCCGGGACTTTGGATCCGTTTGCCACTGGGCTTCTGATTGTTTTGGTTGATAAATTTACCAAGAAGTTTGATTTTTTTCAGACTTTGGAAAAAGAATATGAAGCAACGGTTATGTTAGGGAAGACTACCGATACTTATGATGTTGAAGGAAAAGTTATTTCAGGGTTTAAAGGTAAAATTGAGATAGAAAAAGAAAAATTACTTACGGCTTTAAAGTCTTTTGAAGGTAAGATTCTCCAAAAACCACCTTCTTTCTCAGCTTTAAAGATTAAAGGCACTCCTTCCTATAAATTGGCAAGAGAAGGAAAAGTTGTTGAACTTTCTCCTCGCAAAGTTTTTATCAAAAAAATCGAGCTGACAAAATTGGCTCTTCCCAAAATTTATCTTAAAATTACCTGTTCGTCAGGAACTTATATAAGGTCGCTGGCAAATGATTTGGGAGAAAAATTAGGCTTTGGGGCATATCTTTTTGAGCTCAAAAGAACTCGAATCGGTAAATTTGATTTGAAAAATGCCACATCTCTCGAAGAATTAAGTTTGAATGATTTAAGAACTAACCTCACTTAATTTGACAAATTGATTTTTAATATGCTAAACTTAGGCATTCTGGGAAATTCCCAGAATAATTCCGAACTTTGAGAGGTGAATAAAGAGTGAATTCAAAAAAGAGCGAGTCCCAGATTGATCAGTCGACACTAAACCTTTTTTCTGCCATTGCAAGATGGCTAAAAATTGGTGACAGTGGTGTAAGTAGCGAGGCCATGATTTATCATCTAACTGGACTTGACCTTCACAGCAGTTGCCAGCATCCTATTGATGCTAATGATTTTGGTCGCTGTGAAAGGTTACTCAGCTCAGTCCCGGGGCTTCGTGAAAGGCTTCCCAAAATGGCTGAGGTCTCATCGCAGTGGGCAGCACTCGTTGCTAGGTGGCCCGAGCTTGCTGAGGCCTACTATAGACCGGGGTTAAAACCATCTTTGTCAACACTAATACGTGAAATTCTCGCTTCGGCGTAGTAGTTATTAGAGTTTGTGGAGTAGGAGGTGAAAATTGTGGACACGAAGACATCAAGAGTTTTGATGGAAAACGGAAAGATAAAAATAGAGACAACGGCAATAATCGGCCCGGAGGACTTTTGTATCACCAAGAAGGACGGAGTCTCAATGACCGGCAGAGAAGTGAAGGGATATCTTTTGGATAAAACAACGTACCCTTTACCTGAAGACAATAGCTACTATCTTACGGGACATGAGTTAAAGTAGATCTTCAGGGATGATGAGACGTATAATCTTTCTCGAAAAGTCTTTGCGGATTTTATCCAAGCACGAGAGTAAGAAAGACTTCAGAGCTCTTTCTTAGAGTAGGAGGTGATTTGGATGCTTAGTTCTTCTGGGAAAGCGGTTTATTGTGAGGATCCCGGCCATCGGGAATGCTTTCTTGAGTTTACACACTATCATGCCAGGGATTGTACTACTAAACCAGGGAATGTGACAGTTATTTCTTATTGCCAGAATCAAAAAGAAATAACAGACTCTTGTCATTCTCAAGAGCATCATCACGAATTCAAAATCGAGGAAGTCAAACAAGCACTGGAAAATTTTACTGCCGGGCTAAAAGAATCAGCCAAAAGTGGCTCAAGGGGTGGCCCTGGCGGCGGAGAGGCCTAAACAAGATTAGTTTCAGAGTTTCTCAAAGGGGGTGAAAAGCGTTGAGGTATCATTTCAGACGTATCTTTCAGATCGGCTTTTGCGGTGACTGGATTGAAATCTATGAAATTAGACCTCATCCGCGGTTCAATGGAGAATTCTTTCTCGCTTTTCGGGAAAAGCACAAAAGGAAGGTACTACCTTTCATGGATGGCTTAACTGTTGGTGGAGTAAAGAAAATAATAGAGTCATTGACACAGCTCCCTAGCGCAGCACTCCCCAATATCTTAACAGAACTCTGTCTCTTGATTGATGATAGGCAGAAAGATCCGCGGTATTCGCTCATACCTATCGTTGCTAGATAGATAAGAAATTGGACTATAAACCCCGTCTGCTTTTTGCAGTTTCACTAAAAAAGACCTGTACCAGAAATGGTGTTTTGCAGGTCTTTTTCTTTAATAATATTTTGACCTTTGGTTTACAATTTTCCCCGTGTCCTCATTAATATATATCAAAGAAATCGGCCCGATGACTCTCTGACAAGTCCGAAAACGACTGCTGGAATTATTCGGACCGTAGAGTCCGAGTATCGGACTCCTTTGGAGAGTCCCGACCGAAACGCGGGAAATTTTGAGTTTTTATATTATTTCTCTCTTGCAAGTAGCTTTGGGGCGTGGTAAACTTTTTTTGCATATACATCTTAATATCCGAATCTTATTTTTGTTATCATTGTATTTTTATAAAATAAAATCTTCTTGATTCGGATCTATTTTGAGTTATATTTTTGAAGAGTAGGTATATATGATCAATAAAATTTTTGGTTATTTTTCTCATGATATTGGGGTTGACTTAGGGACTGCTAATACCCTTATCTATGTAAAAGGGAAGGGAATTGTTATTAATGAGCCTTCTGTTGTTGCTATTAATAACAAAACCAAACAGATTTTAGCAATTGGAGATGCAGCAAAAAGGATGGTGGGTCGGACCCCGGCAAATATTATTGCTAGCCGTCCGTTGGTAGATGGAGTTGTTTCGGATTTTGAGGTAACTGAGCAAATGCTCAAATTTTTTATTGAGAAGGTTCACAAAGAAGCCTTTACTCTTTTTCCTCGTCCTCGGGTAGTGATTGGAATTCCTTCTGGGGTAACTGAAGTCGAAAAGAGAGCGGTTGAGGAAGCAACAGTTAATGCTGGAGCCAGACAAGCTTTTTTAATTGAAGAGCCAATGGCAGCAGCAATTGGTTCAAGGCTTCCAGTTCAAGAAGCCGGAGGGAGTATGATTGTTGATATTGGGGGTGGAACTACTG
The DNA here is from genome assembly GCA_964346865.1 of uncultured Candidatus Saccharibacteria bacterium. Lineage (GTDB taxonomy): Bacteria > Patescibacteriota > CPR2 > CAYFWR01 > CAYFWR01 > CAYFWR01. The sequence goes on along the minus strand of CAYFWR010000003.1, from coordinate 10,629 downwards.
AAGTAGCAGTTATTTCTCTTGGAGGGATCGTTACTTGTCGTTCAATTCGAATTGCTGGCGATGAGCTAAATAGAGATATTATTCAATTTGCTAAAGATGAGTACAATCTGCTTTTAGGGGAAAGAACAGCCGAAGACATTAAAATTAACATTGGTTCAGCTTATCCATCAAAAGAAAATTTAGAAGCAGTAATGCGAGGTCGAGATTTAGTGACAGGACTTCCAAAGTCAATTGTTGTTAACAGTAATCAAATTAGAAGTGCTTTAGCTAAGTCAATTGCTACTATTGTTGATACTATTAAAACTACCTTAGAAGAGACTCCTCCAGAACTGGTGGCTGATATTATGGATAAAGGGATTGTTTTGGCTGGCGGAGGAGCTTTACTTCGTGGTTTAGATGCCTTAATAAGTCAGCTTACCAAGATGCCGGTAATTATTTCTGATGATCCTTTAACTACGGTTGTCAGAGGGAATGGTTTGGTTTTAGAAGATATTGAGTCGTTGAAAAATATTTTGGTTTCTACTCAGTATGATAAGTCGCCGAGATAAATATTTAGAGAAAAGATAGAAATTAAAAAATAGTTATTAGTCTTAAATTGAAATTGAGAATTAAAGATTCCTGATCTTTTATGAAAAAACGATACTATTATTTTTTAACAACCTTTATTTTAGTTTTCTTTTTGATTTTTTTACATCGGGCCGGATACTTAAGAACTGCCGAAAGTTTTGGGAGATCTTTAATTTCTCCAGTTGGGATTTATCTTAATAATCTAGGTAGAGGAGTAAGGGAATTTTTCGATACTATTGCTTCAATTTCAGATCTTGAAAGAAAAAATAAAGAATTAGAAAAAAAAGTTAGAGAACTCCAGATTATTATTTCAGATTTAGAAGAAGCCAAAAGAGAAAATGAATCTCTAAAAAAACAGCTGGATTTTAATCAAAATTCTGGATTTGAAACAATTCCAGCTTCTGTCTCTTTTTATGATCCTAGTAGTTTTTCCGGCTATGTTTTGATTAATAAAGGAGAAGATGACGGAGTAAAAGAAGGAATGGCGGTTTTATCCGAAGGGTTTTTAATCGGGCATATAAAAGAAGTTGATAAAAAGAATTCTAAAGTAGTTCTTCTAGTTGATCCTGATTTTTCGACACCAGTATTAATCCAAAATTCCAACACCTCAGGATTACTTAAAGGACAGCTTGGCTTTGGTTTGCTTTTGGAAAAAGTTCCTCAGAATATTTCTTTGGAAACCGGAGATACGATTACTACCTCTGGTTTGGGTGGAGTTTTCCCTAAAGGGCTTGTAATTGGTCAAGTTGAAGAGGTTTTTAAACAATCTAATACTATCTTTCAATCAGCTACCATTAAAACAGCTATTGATTTTTCCAAACTCAATCAGGTTTTCATTCTAAATTCAGAAAAATAGCTTATGACAAAAATCATTTTACTTTTAGGGCTTCTTTCTTCTTTTTTCCTTCAGATTAATTTTTTGAGAAGCTTCTCGATATTTGGGGCCACTTCTAATTTAGTTTTGATTTTTTTGATTTATGTTTCGATTTACAGAAAGTGGCGAGAAGCCTTATCCCTAGCTTTACTAGGAGGCTTACTTTTAGATCTTTTGTGCGAACCTTTTGGTTTAAATCTTTTATTTTTTTTAGTCGTTACTTTTATTATTGTTTTATTTAAACGAAAGACTAACCTTGAGACTCTTCCTTATATTTTTATTTTTACTATTAGTTTTAGTTTGACTTATAATTTTATCTGGGCAGTTGTTTTATATTTTAGACGTCTTCCTTTAGACTCGACTTTTTTTAAAACTATAGTTTCTCAAGATATTCAAACTGTGATTTTTGTTCTTATTTTACATTACCTTTTTGTGAGATTTTTTGAAAGAATTAAGCTTAAAGAAAAAAGATAGATGAAATCAATTTTTAGAGAACCAAATAATTTGGAAGATAAAAAACCCCGAAAGGTAAAAAGCGAGACTCAAAGATCTGAATCTTGGATTGAAGGACTTCTTCAAGCTGATGGCGAAGCGCCCCAAACTGAAAACGAAAGAGAATTAAAATCCTTTTTACCTTTTTTTGTAGCGGCTTTATTTTGTTTTCTGCTTCTTTTGAGTCGTTTATATCAATTACAAATAGTTCAAGGATCTAAATATCTAAAAGAAGCCGAGGGGAATCGACTTCGAGAAAAAGTAATTCGAGCTCCTCGAGGGATTATTTACGACCAAAAAAATCGAGCTTTGGTCGAAAATGTGCCTAATTTTGAGGTATTAGCAACTCCTGGAGATCTCCCTAAAGAAAAAGAAAAAAGACAGGAAATTTACAAAAAAATTTCTCTTATTATTGGTACTCCCGAGACAGAAATTGAAGAGATTACTGAGAGTAAAGGTCTGGATTCTTTCCAATCAATTTTAGTTAATGAAAGCATCATACGGGAAGAAGCCTTGATTTTAGAATCAAAGATAAAAGAATTTCCCGGTTTTGAGATCGGAGTAAGTCCAGTTCGAGAGTATAAAGACAGCACGACTATTTCTCATATTCTTGGCTATGCCGGTCGAATTTCAGAAGAGGAATATAGTTCAAAAAAAGATATTTATGATATTAACGATTTTATTGGAAAGTCAGGACTAGAAAGAAGTTATGAAGAATATCTTAAGGGGAAAAATGGTAAGGAAAGAGTAGAGGTTGATGCTTATGGAAAAGTAGTTAAAGTTTTAGGGGCCAACGAAGAAGAAACAGGAAATAATTTAATTTTATCTTTAGATCTTGATTTACAGAAAAAACTGACTGAATATTTAGCTAATGGGATTGGTAAGGCTAAGGCCGAAAAAGGTTCGGCTGTGGCAATAAATCCTCAGAATGGCGAGATTTTAGCTATGGTTAGTATTCCTACTTTTGATAATAATCTTTTCTCTAAAGGAATTTCTCCTGAGGATTATAATAATTTAATTGGCGATCCCGCTAATCCTTTGTTCTTTCGGGCAATTGGAGGAATTTATCCTTCGGGATCAACTATTAAGCCTTTTGTAGCCTCAGCTGGATTAGAAGAAGGTATTATTACAAAAAATACAACCGTGACTGATTCAGGGCCAATTAACATTGGAGAATGGAGCTTTCCTGACTGGGCGGTTCATGGTACTGTTAATGTTATTCGAGCAATTGCGATTTCTTGTAATATTTTCTTTTACCATGTGGGTGGTGGTTATGGGAATATTGTAGGGCTTGGAGTTGAAAAATTAGCAGAATATCTTTCAAAATTTGGCTTTGGGAAACCTACCGAAGTTGACTTACCTGAAGAGGCTCAGGGACAAATCCCTGATCCGGCCTGGAAAGAAGAAACCAAGGGTGAGCCTTGGTACCTAGGAGATACTTATCATATGGCCATTGGACAAGGAGATGTTTTAGTAACCCCTCTTCAGATGGCTAATGCCACCGCTAGTATTGCTAACGGAGGAACTCTCTTTAAACCTCATCTGGTCAGAAAAATCACTGACTTAGGGGATAATCTTATTAAAGAGATTGGATCTGAAGTTTTAAATAAAGATTTTATAAATAGTGGGAATATTAGCATTGTCCGAGAAGGAATGCGAGAAGCAGTGGTTTCGGGAAGCGCTCGAATGTTAAGTTCATTACCAGTGGCCGCTGCTGGGAAAACTGGAACAGCTGAGTTCGGAACTGGCAAAGAAAAACATGCCTGGTTTTCTGCTTTTGCACCGTTTGACAATCCCCAAGTGGCAATGTCAATTATTATTGAAGGGGGAGGCGAAGGTTCAACCTATGCCGTCCCAGTGGCTAATGATTTTTTGAAATATTATTTTACAAAGCAGTAAAAAATTTATTTCAATTATTGAGTTTTTCTAAAAGAATCAAAATATAACAATAGAAAAGAGCGCACCAATTCTTTTTTGGTGCGCTCTTCGCGCATTTTTGTGACTAAGAGCTCGACACAAGTGTTTTAGTCTTTTCTTCTTTTTCTAACTCCAGCTCAGCAATGGCTCGAAAGATTTTATCTGTTTTTGGAGAAATAGATTGATTGTCGTGATACCCCTTGATTCGATCTTTTGCCAATAGACGAAGTGTTTCGAGAAGACCCACCTCTTTACAGGCCTCGACAATTATATTCCAATATCGGTCCTTATCTTTAACAACCATTATCTCTACTAAATTAGTCAGTTTTGGTTTTGAGCCTTTGTATATCTGTAGAGATTTTTCATAATACCCTTTTTCTAAAAAGATATCTCCGATATTGTTTCGTTCGTCTCGGGAAAGATTGTATCCAGCTGCTTTAAAAGCATCAAGAGCTACTTCGACATTCTTTTCCTCAACTAACTCCTTACCAACTTGGACTAGTTTTTCATTTGCTCCGAGTATTTTATAGGCTTTGATACTCTTATAGACAGATCCTGGGGCATTCTCTGTAGTTAGTTTGTCGATAACCTCTATTATTTCTTTTTCTGGTAATTTCTGGCCGACCATTTGATAGCAATAAGCAACCAAGTCAAATTCTAGCTGGTTAAGGGCAACGCGGGCTATCTCTAGATATTTTTCTTGAGACATTTCTCCACTTTCTTTATATAATTCTATCGCCCATTTCAGATTCCAGGCTTCTACTTCCTTTGCGAGTTTGGCTATCTTTTTTGTGGCCTTCGCTTTTCTATAATAATCTATTGCCTTTCCATCGTCTCCTATGCGATGATAAGCATTACCAATAGCAACGAGTTTTTTCTTTAGCATGCCGAGATCTTCGAGGATATTAATGGCTTCTTCGATTTTTTCCTCATTCTTACTCGCGAGATACTTGAGGGCAATTTTTTTTCTGCCTTCTTGATAGTTTGCCTTTTCATAGCACTTTAATGATCGATAGAAATCTTTCTTTATAAAAAGAACATCACCGCACCGGATTAGTTGCTCTTCGGAAATATCTATATCTGGTTCTTTATATATTACCTCGAGGCAATATAGATCACCCTTTTCTACAGCAGCTTCTACCAGAGCAAGAATTTTAGGGGTGGCACCAGCTTTTTGATATAAAGAGATTACCTCGTCTATTCCTGCGTAGCCTTTCCTTCTTAGGTAATCACCAATTTCGACTAGCTTATCTTTTACATCAAGATACTCATACCCCCTAACAGCCAGTTCTAGAAACTTATCGCCTTGGTAGCAGTTGATATACTTTTCGCTCCAAAATAAATTAGCTAGTTCGCTTACCCTCTGTTCGTTGCCTGCTTTTATATAGCAATCGAGGGATAGAGCGAATTTTTCCGCCTGAAAGAAGGCGTCTCCGAGTAAATTCTGGGTTCTTTTCTCAATTAGTCTTTCTATATTTGCAGCATTTGCAGCAGAAGTTTTTGTCCTTAGCTCTTCCTCTATTTTGATCTTGATTTGCTCAGCCAGCTCTGGACTCAATCTTTTTAGTACAGGAACAGGAATAATAAGTGATTCCCCGTGGTATTCGACGATCAAAAGAGTATACTTATCGTCCCAGTCTTGGCTTCTATCTGGGTGAAGAAATACCTTTGTATCACTCAGAGAATCATTGAGAATCTTAATGATCCTTTCATTGTTTTGTTGACTTGTTATTGACTTATTCTCGTCTTTATTTGTTTTCATTTTTCATCTCCTCCTGGATCAGAAAGGTTTACTATTTACTATCTTACCTCCTGGCAAAATAGTAATTCTCAAGACTCCTGTCTGTGAGAATAAACTGTTCATAAACAATTACAAGCAGATTATTCTCACAGACAATAAATTTTCAAAGAACAAAAGTATTGATAAACCAATATAACAAAAAGGAGGTTTATTGTCAAATTAAAAATTGTCTTAGTCTTATTTTTATGAATAGGTTTATATATAAGTTTGGCTAGAGAAATTTTTTACTTGACATAAGGGGTTTCTAAACAGACTTTTTTCTATAATTTTTATGTTTTAATTTTAGCTTAAAAATTTTCCCTAAATAAAGCCTTAAAAATATACTTGACAAAAGCTGCTTAAAAAGTTATATTATTATCCAATGCTATTGAGTTATTGGGCTTTAATGAGGGGCTCTTTTTTATAAAAATAAAGATCACACTTATTGGGAATGGACTAGAAAAGATAGAATATAGAGAAAATTCCTGTTTGTGAGTTAGAGAAATGAGATAGGGATTAGTGATTAAATTAAGGCTAAAGGAGAAAAATGGACTCTGTTCAAAAAAAATTTTTTCTAACTAAAGAAGGCTATGAGAAGTTAAAAAAAGAATTAGACGATCTTACATCTAATGGTCGAAAATCAGTTGCTCAGAGAATTAAACAGACCAGAGAATATGGAGATCTTTCTGAAAATTCAGAATATGCAGATGCTAAAGACCAACAAGCCTTTATTGAAGGACGAATCGCCGAATTAGAAAATATTTTAAAAAATGCCAGTCTTATAGATGATAATAAAAAATGTGGTGATACTGTTTGTGTTGGTTCTAGGGTTCATGTTGAGTTAGAAAGTGGTAAAGAAATTTTTAGAATTGTTGGGTCTGCAGAGGCAAATCCTGAAAAGGGATTCATTTCTAATGAATCACCCATTGGCCAAGCTCTTTTAGGAAGAAAAAAAGGAGAAGAAGTTGAGGTTTCTGTCCCCGCTGGTATTGTGAAATACAAAATTGTTCATATCGAATAAGTATAGCGGATAATTTACAAAGTATCATCGACTTTTTTAATAAAGACCTGTCAGTAGGTCTTTATTAGTTTTAGCTTGTTACTTCCTGAATTTGAACTTATAATAAAAATACCGATGACTGATGTCTGAAAGCCGATAACTAACTAAAAATGTTTTGGGTAGATAAAATAATAAAAGATTTAAAAAACAAAGGGCCTCATTGGGTCGATGATATGTACACTCCTTCGGGCAGAGCTCATATTGGTTCCTTACGAGGTCCTGTTATTCATGATGTTATTTTTAAAGCCCTAACCGAAGCTAAAATAAAGTCAAAATTTACTTTTATTTTAGACGATTTTGATCCAATGGATGGGCTTCCAGTATATCTTGACGAAAAAGTTTATAAAAATTATTTAGGGATGCCGCTTTGTAATATTCCAGGCCCAGAAGGCAAACAAAGTCTTGGGAAGTATTTCGGCGATTATATAATTAGTATCTTTAAAAAAGTTGATATAACCCCAGAGATCATTTGGGATTCTAAGTTGTATAAATCTGGGAAGTTAGATAAAGCGATAAAAATTGTTTTAGATAATGCAGCTAAAATTAGAGAAATTTATCTTAAAGTTAGTAAATCAAAAAAACCAGACGACTGGTATCCCTTTCAGGTAGTTTGCGAAAAATGTGGCAAAATTGGGACAACTCGAGTATATGATTGGGATGGGAAAGAAGTTTATTATGTTTGTGAAGAAAATTTAGTTACTTGGGCCAAGGGATGCGGTTATAGAGGAAAGATCTCTCCTTTTTCTGGTGCCGGAAAAATGCCTTGGAAAGTGGATTGGCCGGCAAAATGGTTTACCTTAGGAGTAACAATAGAAGGAGAAGGGAAAGACCATGCTGCCGCCGGTGGCTCTCGGGATATTGCTAACCATTTGTGCCAAAAGGTCTTTAAAATCAAGCCGCCCTACGATATTCCTTATGAACACTTCCTTTTTAAAGGGGCTAAAATGAGTGGTTCTAAAGGCCTAGGTTCGTTTGCTCTTGATATTACTGAAGTTTTACCACCAGAAATTATCCGTTTTATGATGATTAGAAATCCTAATCGGGCAATTGATTTTGATATTTCCGGAGTCACAATTCCTAATCTTTTTGATGAATATAACAAGGCAATTCTGGCAAAGAAAGGAGAATTGGATTTTCCTGACTTAGCTCGAATCTTACACTTTTCTCAAATCGAGAAATTTGTTGGATTTGTTCCTCGCTTTATTAAAATTGTTTACTCAATTCAAATGCCCCGAGTCAATATTTTCAAAGAAGCTAAAGAAGAAAAGGGTTTTAAGTTAACTCAAAAAGAAATTACAGAACTAAAAAAACGGATTAAATATGCGGAAAAGTGGCTTAAAGCCTATGCTCCAGAAGAATTCAAATTTGAAATTCAGAAAGAATTACCAGAGGTGGCTAAAAAAATATCTAAGACCCAAAAGAATTTTCTTAAAAACCTACTTAAAGTGTATCAAGAAAAAAAGTGGACTGGAGCCGAATTACATAGCAAGATCCATGATTTAAAAAGTAAATTAGGAATAAGTCCCAAGGAAGCTTTTTCAGCAATTTATTTAGTCTTTCTAGGTAAAGATTCTGGACCTCAAGCTGGCTGGCTTATTACTTCAATTGAAAAAAAATTTGTTATTAGTCGATTAGAAAAATCAATAAAATAGCTCCTGTGGAAAAGTCTGAGAAAATTTAATGGTTGTGGATAACTTTATAAATGGTTTTAAAAATGTTTTTTTAAAGCCATTCTTTTTAAGTTATAAAAGATCTTGACCAGAAATATTCTTCTAATTAAGATAAAAGATATCTCTTAATAAGATATTTGTTTTTTAACATACTGGACTGTTTTTTCGTAACTCAGTCTGGTTTATAGCCTCCTGGGAATAAGGTTTGTCGGATAATCGGTTTTTCCGAAAATCTAGCTGACCTTTATTCCCGGGAGATAAAATCCTATCTCATCTGAAGTAGGATTTTATCTCCCGATAGGGAGCGTATGAATCTTCTAATGGTTAATAGTGTCGGCTTGTCAAGATTATCAAGCAAGATTGGCAAACTTTTGGTGCACAAGGGCCACTTAGAAGATTCAAGAACCTTGATATTTGGAGGTCTTATTGGAGCTGCTTATTGCGAATACTAGCGTAACGGTTCGAGAGGCTGTAATAAGTTTAGAGACGAAAGGCATAGTTTCGTAAGAAACTAGTACACAAGTAACTCTTATTTATTATAGGTGACAGCAACCGGATAAGTTAGGGAATATTGTAGCAGGTAGTCAAAATAAGATCTTCAAATTAAACGGTCCGGGAGCCTAGTATTAAAACAGAGCTAATTTGGGTAAAATTTACCGTAGAGGTAGCTTATCCTAAGCTGTAGTTAATGCAGTAATAAATATGAAGCACTGTTGTAGTAGTTAGGCCTCTCGGACTGGGGATTCCAGATGTAAGATGACCGATGATATAGGGATTAATCGAAAGGTTAGTCTTTATGATCGAAATTCTTATATCTGTTTCCTGAAAGCCCAAGGAGTTAGCTGAGTCATTTTTCTTTATCTTTAAAGCTTAAGATATCTCTCAGAAATGAGAGCTACCAAAAGGCTGAGATAAAAAGAAAATTGACAAGAGTCAGGATAATTTAATCTTGTAAAAGATAAAATTATTTGACAAAAGGTTGGCTACTTGGGCTTCTTATTTTAAACACAACACTTGCCCGATCTTGTGTTTTTCTTTATAATCTAATCTATGTTAGACATCAAATTTATTCGGGAAAATCCAGCTAAAGTTAAAGATTCGATTAAAAAACGAGGGCTTAAGGTTGATATTGATAAATTACTTGAAATTGATAAAAAGCGGGTTAAATTAATTTCGGAAATTGATGTGCTTCGGGCCCAAAAGAAACCAAGCAAGAAACCCACCACAAGAGAGATTTCTACCCTTAAAAAAGTCAAAACTAAAGCCGAAAAAAAAGAAAAAGAGCTCGAGAAAATTCAAGTTAGTTTCAACGAAATTTTAGAAACAATTCCTAATTTAGTTTCATCCGATACTCCAAAAGGTAAAGCAGAAAAAGATAACAAAGAAATAAAAAAGTGGGGCAAACTTCCTAAATTTGATTTTAAACCCAAAGATCATATTACTCTTAGTGAGAAATTAGATTTAATCGATTTCGACCGCGGGGCTAAAGTTGCCGGCACTAAGTTTTATTATTTAAAAAACGAAGCCGCTCTTTTAGAATTTGCTTTAGTACAATATGCCTTTGATATTTTGAAAAAACGCGGTTATATCCCTTTTATTCCTCCTAATATGGTAACCGAAAGGGTAGCCAGAGGAACTGGATTTTTACCAAAGGGAGAAGAAAGGCAAATCTATAAAATTGAAGGCGAAGATCTTTATTTGGTTGCTACGGCAGAAGTTCCTTTAACTGGCTATCATATGGATGAAATTTTAAGTCAGGTCGATTTACCTTTGAGATATTGTGGTTTTAGTCCTTGTTATCGAGTTGAAGCTGGAACTTATGGAAAGTATTCTAAAGGGCTTTTTAGGGTCCATCAGTTTGATAAAGTTGAAATTTATTACTTTACTTTACCAGCCGATTCAAATAAGGCTTTTGATGAAATTGTTCAAATTCAAGAGGATATTTATCAAGGATTAGAAATTCCCTATCGGGTAACCTTAACTTGTTCAGGTGAACTAAGCGCCGCCGCTTATAAAAAAGCTGATTTAGAATATTGGTCACCAGTGGAAAATTGCTATCGGGAAATTACTTCAGCTTCAAATTGTACTGATTTTCAGGCTCGCCGGCTTAACATTCGTTTCCGCGATGGTGAAGGGAAAATTCATTTTTGCCATACCTTAAATGGCACCGCAATCGCCATTAGCCGAACTCTGATCGCAATTTTCGAAAACTATCAAAACTACGATGGCACTATTTCGATTCCAAAGATTTTACAACCTTATTTGGGAG
>CAYFWR010000002.1:28253-33806 GCA_964346865.1 uncultured Candidatus Saccharibacteria bacterium | reverse complement strand
GTTGCCATTTTAAAATTTTAATTCTTCAAATATCTCTAAGACAGAAAGTTTTTTCGCCCAGCCCCGAATATATTGATAGTTTAAATTTTTATCCTGAACCTTGACAATTGAGACTATATCTTCAAGATGTCGGGTCGATTGACTTTCTTTAAACCAGAGTAATTTGCTTAAAATTAAATCTTCTGCACTAGAAAAAAACAGAGGCTTCCCTTTTAATTTTTTCTTTTTTTTGTTTTTAAAACGAAGTCTTGTAAATTCATCTTTAGAAATCCAAAAATCAACCTTAAGACCACTCTTATTATGAATGATATTAAACTCTCCGCCGAAAGAAAGCGCCTTAGTTATTGCTTCTTCGCTCAGGTAAAAATCATTCTCAAAAGCCTTAAATATCTCTTTTGAATTATTGATTTGGGCTCCGATTATAAGATCAATATCTTCTGTAAAGCGCGGTTTCCCCCAAAGACTCACAGCAATACCACCAGTAATAAGATAAGGCACTTTTAAAGTATCTAGTCGTCTAGTCACCTCTAAAAGTAAATCAAGGGGAGACTCAATCATTAGGTTTTCTTTTAGTTGCTTTCTTTTTATCTAAATTCGACAAAATTTTTGCCAATTTAAACATTCCATCAGCAATTTTGAGTTTCTTTGTTGCTGACATTTTACGATAAATCTGAGCCTGCTTTTGTTCTAAGATCGAGGCCTTCATTTTAACATAATATCATTATATGAAACTCTAGTCTAATTAAAGGGCGGGGTCCGTACGGACCCCGCCCTTATTTTTATTTAGATCAAAAAATTAATTAAGCTCCGTATAATTCTTGAATTCCCGAAATATCACCAGTATTTAAATCTCTTTTCTTTATCTCTCCATTCTCAGAGTAACCATACATTGTCTCTTCAGCACAAGCAAAATCATACAAATCTCCTAAACCAGCGCCGTGGCCAATTTCATGAGTAGCAATATTTTGAAGATCCATTAATGCTGAATTACTAGCTGCATCTCCCCAAGCAAAATCTGTATCAAATAAAACATCAAACTCTACTATTCCCCTTGTGCTTGGCGGCCCGGAGAAATATCCCCAAATTACGGTTACTCCAATTACTCCATATTCTGGATAGTCTCCAAATACAAACTCGTTTCTGCCATCAGGACTACTACTATCCCAACTAGAATTTTTATCAATAGAGTAAGTTCCAAAAAGCTCTGCGCCTGTATTGGCATCCCATTCTTCTGCTCCTTTTGAAATTGCACTGGTGATAAAGCTTTCTGACAGCCCATCTGGATTATCAGGATCGATAACGTAATTCACAGGCAAATTTTTCCACTTAACGCTTTTCCCTAAAAAGTCGTAGCACTTAGCCTCTTTTCCTCTATCTCCTCCTCCAGCCCAGGGCGGCTTTGCAAAATCTTTCTCGTAATGAATAAAGGTAACACTTTCCAATCCAGGTGGATTTAAAGCCCAGTCACCGTCTGTCTTAGTTATTGCCGCTGAATTTTCTATTTTTGCATTTTCTTTTGCTTTTCCTGGTACAGGAAGTAAACCCCCAGGCAATCCAGCTATGGCAGTAGTTGAAATAAAGGTCGCTACTGTCAAACCAAAAATTATTAAACTTATTTTTGTCTTCATTTCTACCCCTTTCTTTTCAAATTTATAATTAATTTACTTGCCCCATTTTACCTCTAAAACACTTAAATGTCAATAGTCTAAGATTTATTATTGTTGTTTTCTTTCTGCTCTTTTTCTTCTTCAACAATCTGCTTATGAGCTTCCTGTTTGGCTTTATAAAAACTCATCAAAGAAAAAGAAAAAAGTGATCCTAAAAATACTCCTAAAAGATTTAACATAAAAATAAGTAGTGATATCCGCAAAAGTGTAGCTGAAAATAGACCAATCCCTACTCCAAGCGCAGAAAGAGGGGGAAGAAGCGATACCGATATCGCAACTCCGGGCAAAGCCTCATAAATCTTTGGGTGAGCCCAAGCAAAAGTCCCTATTGCTCCAGAAATTAAAGCCACTATTACATAAATAATGGGAATTTTTGCTCCAGCAGACACTATTTGGCTTAATACCTCGTTTTCACTGAGGGTAATTTGAAAAATAAAACTCAAAAAAATCGCGATCAAGACAACTAATAAAAAAGATCTTAAAGTAACTCTAAAAGATCTTTTTACCAAAGATATTTCCCCAATAGCAACCCCTAAACCTAAAGACAAAATTGGGGTCAGTAAAGGAGTTACCAACATTCCCCCAATAACAATGGCAATATTATCCATCAGAAGACCACAAGCAATAATTACTGCTGAAGAGATTAAAAGTAAATTATAAGGTGACGAGGGTCGGCTTTTCTCTATAAGCTCATTTACAATTTTTTCCTGATCTTTTTTGTTAACCCTTAAAAGGTCTTCATCATTGTTAGTCATTTTTTCTCAATTTAACTAATTAAACAATAACATAAGTAGAATAAGAAATTCAAATTTTGTCTTTATTTATTCTGTCTTTAAATAAAAAGGGTGGGGCCCGTACGGGCCCCACCCTTTGAACTCTATGAAATTAGATTAAGTTTATTTTTCCGAAGTCTTTTCCTCTTTAGTTTCTTTTTCTTCTTTATTCTCCGGAGCTGGTGGAACAGGCTTTGCGCCTTTCTTCTTCATAACAACAACTATAACTATAATAATTATTACCAAAAGTATAACCGCTCCAGCTACTGTAGCCCCCAAAACTAAGGCATTACTAAGAAGCTTTTCAATTGCAGTTTTCGGAGAAGGTGACGGAGAAACTGTTGTCGGTTTGCCTGAATCTTCTTTCACCATTGCCTCTTCAGGACCCCCTACTGCTACTACAAAAGGATAATTCTTCTCTGGGACTTCCACTCCCTTGATTTCTATTTCATAATTCCCTTTGGTAGCATCTATTGATTTGGTGTAAGGTGGGCTACTAACAGTTTGGCTGGCCACTTCTTTACCATTAGGATCGGTAATTTTTAAAGAAAGTTTACTGCCGCCAAAATTTAAGATGATTTGAAAATCAGCTTCGCCAGAGGCGCCAAAGAGATATTTTTTGGTTTCCCCTTGATTGATGCTATCAACAATCTCTTGTAATACTTCATTGCCATCTTTGGTAATTAACTCCTGCACGGCTTGAGAAAGCTTGCCGGCTTTTGCTCGAACAGCAAACCAATTTAAAACACTTTCTGTATCAGAAGTTTTTTGAGCCTCATTATGAAAAGTGGTATACAAAACCTGTCCTTTACCCTCAGAAAAAGTAACAACAAGAGGTTTGTTTTCTAAAGTTTTGGTCAAATTATTGAGATCAAGGTTTTCTGAATCTTGAAGAGAATCAAAATTAAAATCTGTAATAGGAACTGAGCCTTTCATTAATACCTGTACGCCTGAACCAACACTATCAATTACTGCCCAAGATCCTAAATCATAATTTACTTTAATTTTGGTCTTACCAAGAACTGCAGCAAGTCCGCTGTCGGTAACGTCTGCTTCTACTTCTCCAGAATTTCCTACTCGAGCAGCATTGACGGAATCAAGCGACCCACTGCTTTTGTAAAAATTAATTTTGCCTGGGAAGGCGGCATCCATAAGTGCGTTGGTATAGTCAGAGGCATAAATAATCCCTCCATTCTTTACATAATCACGAACAATAGTGGCGGCATCCTCAACATAGCTATCTATAGATGATGAACAGTTGATATAAACAGCATCATAACTACTAAGAGTACTACCAGATGCCAAGTCTTCTTCTTGAATTTCGTCGGCTTGGAACCCAAGTTTTTCTAAAACTTCACCTATATCATCATATCCTGATGGTGTAACTGCTAGCTTTCCTGTTTGGGTAGCACCAAAAGAGTTTTGAATCCGAACCAAAAAAGAACTTACAAGCAAAGTTAATGTTAAAAGAAATGCAAAACAAAAACACAAAAACTTAATTGCAAAATTTTGCTTTTTTTCGCTTTTGAAGTAAGTCATTCCTCCCTCCTTATTAATAAATTAATATCTGTTTTATAATATAACACCAAAACGCTTAAGCTACAAGAGGAAAATAATAAGTTTTTTATTTTTTTCTCAAACCTTCAATTAAAAACAAAATCCCAATAATTAAAAAGACAACCAAAAATGGCTCGCCTTTTAACATAAAAGTAAAATTCCATTTACTTACAAACCCAAGTTTAATTGTATAAAAAAACCAGAAACCGAAAAAAGCAATTCCCCCAATTTTTGGCTTATTCCAAGCAAAAATAGTAGACGCAAGAGCAAAAAAAGTTGTTAAAATAAAATCAAAACGAAAACTTCCAATAAAAAGGATAAGATGATAAACGCCAAGTATAATCCCTAAAACTCTTGGTAAAAAATAAATAAACTTTTTCATAATTTCCAGAAAGCTAAATTAAAAGCAAAAAATAAAATATATAAAACCAAAAGTCCTAAACCCTCCATTCGAGTCAAGCCACTCTTTCTTGAAGCAAAAAATGCAAATACGAAAAGTACTACCACCAAAAAACCAGCATTAAATAAAAACAAATTAAATTCTTTAATTACAATTGGCTGAATCAAAGCTACTATTCCTAAAACAAAAGCTGAATTAGTAACAACACTACCTAAAAGGTCGCCCAGTGCCATTCCTTGATGACCTGTTTTAACTGCTTGGAATTCAAAAGCCAATTCTGGCAAAGTGGTGCCCATAGAAATAGCTAAAAGACCAATTAAAACCAATGGGATAGAAAAACTCGTAGCAATACTAATTCCATAAATCACAATAAGTCGAGCTCCTAAAATCAAGCCCAAAAATCCAACTATAAAAAGAAAAAAAGCTTTTAATATTCCTCGCCAACCATGATCGTTTAAAACTTTTTTAAAAGACTTTTTTTCTCTTAGAAGATTTAAAATATAAATTAGATAAACTAAAACCAAAATAAATCCATCAAAACGCGAAAGTTCTTTATCTAAAAGCATTAGAATTGGAAGAAGGGCAATAATTACCATATAAATTGTTTCTCGCCGTTCGATTTTACCCTCAAATCTCACTCCACCAAGTATAAAAGCTATGGTCCCACCAACCAAAGTCAAATCAACAATATTAGCTCCAATAATATTGCCTAAAGAAAGATTTGATACCTGAGAAAAAGCAGAAGAAACTCCAACAAAAAGTTCTGGAATTGAGGTGGCTGCTGCCATTAAAATAAAACCAACTGAAAATTCAGAAAACCCAAAAAAGATAGCGATTCTTTCAAGGCTTTTAACGGTTATTTGAGCACTTTTAACTAGAATAAAAAATGCTATCAAGAAAATAAAAAGATTTAGAATCATTAAACAAATTAATTAAATTAAAGATTTTTCTTTTCCCAATACTCCTCGCCTTCTTTTTCCATTTGCTCCAATCTCGTATAGTAATCAGGAAATTCGTTCAAGTGAGCAAGGGCGATTTTCCCAGTCATCAGCGGATCATCATTGGTAACATTGGTATGCGGATCCACAAGACCATGTTCCAACTCGACATCCATCCCCATTCGAAACTGCTCAACATCAAACTTACTCCAATCAAT
>CAYFWR010000002.1:25633-28153 GCA_964346865.1 uncultured Candidatus Saccharibacteria bacterium | reverse complement strand
AAGGGTAAATACTGGGTAATATCTTGAAGAAGCGCTGGCAGAGCTTCGCGAGGAAAGAAAACACCAGAAAGAAACATCATTGGCATCATTATCACGTTCGCTAAAGCCATAACAGTATTGTGAGACTCCCCAAAACCTGAAAGCGCAAAACCGATACTTAAAAAAATTATCCCTCCTAAAACTGCTAAAAGAAAGATTAACAAAAAACTACCAACTAAATTAATATGGAAAATAACCACCCCCAGGACAATAATAGTTACTGATTGTAAAATAGAAATAATTAGCCTGGTTACTACTTGACTAAAGATAACCGCTGAGGAATGAACTGGAGTCGCTAAAAGTCGGCGCAAAATTCCCCTCTCTCTCCAAGTAACAATAGAAGCTGCTACCCCCACTACTCCCATTTGCATAATACTCATTGCCAAAATTCCCGGAATTAAAAAGTCGACGTAGGTTAAATTCCGACTGGAAATTGGCTTTTTGTCTAAAACAAAAAGGTCTGGTGTTTTTGTAATAGCGTGGGTATAACGATCAAAAGTCTCCGAAAGAACAGTTGTTCCAATCTGAACTTCATCTCGTTTCCCTTCATTGTAATAAAGTTCTATGTTTAGAGGTTCAAGAGATGGGGATTTTTGTTGAGATTGGGACGGTATTGTAGGAGAGAGAGTTTGTTCTGGTTGGGTCTGATTACCTCCAAACTCCTTGGGTAAAATTAAAACCATATCTCGTTCCCCTTTTTCTAAGGCTTCTTTTTCAGCATCTATTTTACCTTCGGTAATATTTAAAGCCTCTATTTCTTTTAAGTTTTCTATGAGTTTTTCTGAATTTTGATTTTTAGCAAAATCCACAATTCCTAATGACACTTTGCCAATTTGATCAAATTTCATTACTCCAAAAATACTCATAATCATAACAGGTAAAAAAAGACTCCAAAAAATTGCCTGCTTATCCCTAAAGTACATCTTTACAGACGAAAAAGTTATATTTACAATTGCTCTAATTGATTTTTTCATAAAATTTAGGTCTCCCTTAAACTATGTCCCGTTAAATCCAGAAATACATCTTCTAAATTAGCCATCTTTTCGACAACTTCCTTTTTAAATCCTTTAGCTAAAAGTTGATCAATGAGATTCCCTGGTTTATCTAAAGCAATAACTTCTCCTGAATCCATAATCGCTACCCGATCACACAAAATTTCCGCCTCATCCATATAATGGGTAGTAATTACTATGGTTTTCCCCTTTTTGCGAATCTTTTTAATTAGCCCCCATAGGTGCCTTCGAGCCTGAGGATCTAAGCCGGTTGTCGGTTCATCTAAAAAAAGAACTTTTGGTTCATTAACTAAGGCAGAAGCAATAGAAAAACGTTGTTTTTGCCCACCAGACAAAGGCTTGACATAAGATTTTCTTTTATCTTGTAGTTCAACTTCTTCTAAAATAAATTTAGGGTTGACTCTTCGACCATACAAATTCCCAAAAAGAACCAGAAGTTCTTCTAAGGTTAGGTAATCAAAAAAGGACGAGGCTTGGAGCTGAACTCCGATAATCGATTTAACTTTGTCAGTATCTTTTTTAACATCAATACCAGCTACTTTAACTTCACCTTTATCAATTGACCTTAAACCTTCAATCATTTCCAGGGTTGTGGTTTTACCAGCTCCATTGGGCCCTAAGATTCCAAAAATTTCGCCTTTATTAACTGAAAATGAAATATTATTAACGGCAATGAGTTTGCCGTATTTTTTAGCCAAATTCTTAACTTCGATAATTCTTTGATTAGTGATTGGCATTATTAATATCTAAGCTTTTCTAATTTAAACAACTTTCTTATTTTACACTAAAGTCTCTTGATGTAAAAGATTTTAATTAACTAATAAAAATTTAACCTTTTTAATTTGATTCTTTAGATTTTTTTTACTCTTTACTTTTACCCGAATGTAATTGCTACCCAGACCAGTCCAAAAACCTCCCTTTTTCTCCTCAAATAAAACTGAAAGATTTCTGCCGATAAATTTCTTTTTATAATTTTCTTCTAATTTTTTTGCTAAGTCGTTAAGTTTTTTAGCTTGTTCTTTTTTAGTTTTTTCAGGAATTTGATTTGACAACATAGAGGCAACTGTGCCTGGCCGAGGCGAGAATCGAAAAATGTGAATTTTTGAAAAACCAATTTTTTTAGCAAAGCTCAAAGTTTTTTTAAACTCTTTTTCAGTTTCGCCCGGAAATCCGACAATGATATCGGTAGTAATTGAAATATCTGGATTTACTTTGCGTAGTCTTTTCACTAGATCAGCGTAACCTTTTGTAGTGTAGCCACGATTCATTCTTTTTAAAACTGAATTTGACCCACTTTGTAAAGAAATATGAAGATGAGGACAAATCCGAGGATTTTTGAAAAGATCGATAAAATTTTCATCAAGTCCAATAGGTTCAATTGAACTCAAATGAATCCTGGGGATTTTCATCTCTTTTAAAATTAGATTAACTAATTTTACAATATTATATTTCTGATTTTTGATATTTC
>CAYFWR010000002.1:5259-25533 GCA_964346865.1 uncultured Candidatus Saccharibacteria bacterium | reverse complement strand
CGATCTGCTAAAGCCGTAACTGAACAAGTATTAATAATATAAATATCAGCTTTATTCCGAAAATCAACCACATAAAAATTCCGAGACATAGCTTCCTTTACCATTTTTTCTGTCTCGGCTTGATTGAGTCTACAACCTAGGGTGTAAAATGAGATTTTAATAGAGTTTGGACTTCGGACACCAGACATCAGCTAAAATTTAAATATTTTTGATTTTTGATCTCTTATTATCCTTCCATTCCTGTCCCCTTTACCACTGCCAAAGGTCGAGTTCGACAGACTTTTTTGGTAATCCCAGCGCCTTCTAAAATATCGACAATCTCATCTATATCTTTGTAAGCAGTAGGGGCTTCGTCAACCACACTCCGCCAATTCCGAGTATTAATTAATACTTCCCCCATACTTTTTTCAAATTCTTCTTGGGTGATTTTTCGCTTCGCTTCAGCCCGCGACATCAATCTTCCTGAACCATGATTAACCGAATAAAACGTTTCTTTGGCGCCAGGTAAACCAACCATCACGTAGGAACCAGTTCCCATACTCCCAGGAACAATTACTGGATGGCCTGTCTCTTTAAATTTCTTGATATTTAAAGGGTGGTTGACTGGGAAAGCTCGGGTCGCGCCTTTGCGATGAATAAGTAAGCGCTTCCCGTCTAATTCCTCAAATTTAGCACTATTGTGAGCCACATCGTAAACCGTTTGAAGTTCTACAGTTCCTCCAAAAACCTTCTTAAAAGCCGTTCGAGCGTCGTGAAGCATCATTTGACGATTAGCAAAAGCAAAATTCATAGCACAGGCCATAGCACAGTAGTAGTCTTTCCCTTCTTTACTTTTGATTGGAGCAGCCACCAAACCCCGAGCCGGAATATAAACCCCGTATTTTTCGGCGGCTTTTTGGTGGATTCTTAAATAATCACTGGCAATCTGGTGTCCAAAGCCTCGGGAACCGGAATGAACCATTAAAGAAATATTACCTTCGATGATTCCGAATTTCTCGGCCAGATCTTTATTATAAACTTTTTCTACAACCTGAATTTCAAAAAAGTGATTCCCGCCACCAATTGTTCCAATTTGTTTGATCCCGCGCGCAACTGCCTGTTCGGAAACACAACTTATGTCTGCACTAGGGAATTTTCCTTGATACTCCTCGATATTTTCCAAATCTTCTTCATTTCCATATCCAGCTTTCACTATTGCCAAAGCACCATCTTGAGTAATTTTATTAAACTTATCTTTGAATTCCTCGTGATACCCACTTTTACCAACCCCAGCCGGAACTAAGTTTTCAAACTCGATCATTAAAGATCTTAAAAGTGGCTTATCGATCTTTTTTTTATCATACTCTACGTTCGAAATAGCCATCTTAACACCACAATTGATGTCATAACCAACAGCACCAACTGAAATTAGGCCTTTTTCGGCATCCATCGCCATTACTCCGCCAATAGGGAGGCCGTAACCTTCGTGAATATCCGGCATCCCAACCACCGGACTGATCACTCCTTTTAACTCGGCAGCGTTAACCAACTGCTCTAAAGACTGATCTTCATAAAGACGATTTTTCAAATTTTCATTAACATAAATTACAACATCGGCTAACATTTGCCCGAATTTTTTGATTTTATAGCGATTTTCTCCAGCCTTTTGTAACTTAATTTCTGCCATAGCTTAATTATAGCAAAAGATGGAATAATTTTTTTATTCAAAACGACAAAATAAATAAATTTAAATAAAAAGCTGCTCTTTGTAAAAACTAATAAAGAGCAGCATTTAGCCGCCACGGGAGAAGAAGGATTAATTCAATTTAGGATCACTTATACTGTAGCCTTTGTTATTGAAGTATTTTTCCAACCCCTTGTGGATAAGAGGTATAGCTTCCCTAATAAGAGAGCTAAAAGGAATTCTCTCATCATCTCCTATTCTGATAACCAAATTAAGATCTTCTGGTCTAACTGAAGGATGAACAGTTCTCCCGATAATACTAATATTTACAACCGCGGCAAATTCTACATTAATCTCGTGTTTAGCCGAAAGAATCTTAAACGACCCTGGAATTGAAATTTTTTCGGTCTTTTTCAATTTGCAACACCCTCTTTCTTTTGGTTGGTAATAATAATGGTCTATTTATATCTGTTTTGTTTTTAATTCTTTATGGCTTTCCATACTCGTCACGATCAACTAGATGCTCTAAAGCTCGGAACATTACCGCTGCTACTTTATCCTTACTAATCTTTTTACACACTATCCCTGTTTCTTTAAATAATTCTGGAGCAAGACCAGTGTCATTTGGTAATCCTTCAGTATAAAAAATTTTAGAAATGCCAGCGTTTATAATTTGACGAGCACAATCAGTACAAGGATAAACCGTGGTATAAAGAGCTGCCCCTAAAGTAGATGATCCTCCCATAAAAGCATGGTTAGCCAGAGCGTTTACTTCGGCATGAGCAGCATAACAATTATGATAGTCTTTACCTTTCGATTTATCTCTATTTTCCCGAATACATTCATCTTTTTCCAAACAATCTTTGACTCCTCTAGGAGCACCATTAAAGCCTGTGGCTATAATTGTTTTATCTTTTACTAAAACTGCTCCTGTCATTCTGTCCGAACAGGAACTCCTAGTAGAAATAAAATAGGCTAAGGCCATAAAATAACTATCCCAATCAGGCCGCCCTTTTATAACACCTTGTATTTTTTTTGGTGTCTTTATAATTTTTCTTAAATTTGGTGTTTTAAGCATACAATATCTTCCCAAGATTTTTAAAGTATCTAAATAGTATCTTAGGGATAGTAATTTGTCAAAAGTTTTGGAGTTCTATTTTATTTAGATCTTTTAAGGTTTATTAATCCCTTCTTTATAAAAATAATTCCTAAGATCATTCCTACCAAAATCCATAAAGCTGCGTCAACACCATAGACAAAATGATGAAGCCAGACTAAATCGAGATAAGAAAGTTTATTTAAAAAGAATGTAGGGTCATCCGCCATTTTTCTTGCAAGATAAACTTCGGTTATTCCATGAAAAATTAAGTGGACAAGTCCTCCTAAAAGTCCACCTAAAAAAATACTTAAAAGATAACTTTTTACCCTTTTCATTTAAACTATCTGAAATTCTATTAAAAATTAGAAAAATCCGCCGCTGGGGCGTCTTGGTCTGAATCCGCCACCAGGCCGTCTTGGTCTAAATCCACCTGGACGTCGGGGCTTAAATCCACCTGGACGTCTTGGTTTAAAACCACCTGGTCTTCTTGGTCTTGATCCTGGCCTTCTGGGACGGTAACCCCCGCTTGATCCAAACATATAGTCCCTCCTTTTGACTTTAAACTATTCTTATTATAGAACCAAAGATATTAAATATCAACTACCAAGAACCGCCACCGCCACCGCCAAAGCCGCCGCCGGAAAATCCGCCGCCACCAAAACCACTAGTTCCTCCGGCTGCTCCTTTAGGCGCTGAAACAAAAGTACTATTCGTACTTCGTGAAAAATCATTCATTGAGCTGGCAAAAATAACTGCATTAAATGGTCCTGGCCCATAGCCTTCATACCAAGAAGGAGGATTTTTGTAAATATCAGCGAATGCCTTGGCCCATTTGTCTGCTACTCCAAAAATCATCGCATAAGGAAGATATTTTTCAAAAATATTCTCTTTTTCAGCAAATTTAAGCCGATATTTTTCGGCCTTTTCTAAATATAGCTTAAATCCTAAAGCATGTTCGTAAGCCAAAACTCCTTTTTTAGTTTTTCTGGGCATAAAGAAAGAAAAAGCAATTATAATTAATCCAGATATCATAAATGAAACAATCGCTGTTATTAACCCCAACCTAAGAGATGTTAACAAAAATATCCCCAAAGCAAAAACTACAATTCCGAATGTCAGATAGTAATTCCTAATCTTTTCGGGACTTCTTTTGAAATAACCAAATAATATTGAGGTGTTATACAAAAATTTTTTAATATCTTTTAGATCTTGGTAAAATTTATTCTTTAATTCCGAAAGTTTAACCTCATTCCCTTTACTAAAGATTCCTTCTAAAATTTTCTTTTCATAACTGTTAAGAGTTTTGTCGCCTGAAAATTCTTTAAGCTTATAAAAAATATAATCTTTCTTTTTAAAAACAACGGCTTTACCTTCAACTTCTTTGATTTTTAAATAACCTCGAACCGCTAGGTCAATTACTGTAGCCGAAATATCTTTAATATCGGCCCGTTCATCTTTTAAAACTCCAACAACTGCTGGGGGCGATTTATCTGGCGGATCATACTGAGGAATGATAGTCTTTCGACCAACAGGATCACGACCTCTTTTAAACCAGATGTAAAAAAGAATCAAAAATACAAAAATAGGGACAAAAACAGCCCAATTGTCAGATAAAAACCATCTCAAGTTTTGGACAAAAGTTGGTTTTTCTGTAAAGCCTTTGGGCCAGCCAGCGACAATGGTTAGATAGCCCTGCCCCTCATAACTAATAGTACTGTCAGTAATGGAACTGGAACAATCTTCTGCTCGCGACCCATAGGATCCAGTGTAACATTTAGCTTTAAGATCGCTTTCTTTAATAGCAGAAGGTAAAAAAACCTGGGCTTTAGAGTTTTCGATCGGAACTTCCCAATCAGTACCAGTAACATTCCAGTAAAGTTCATCATGATCATCAAAATAGGTTACTGCCCTTTGAACTTGATAGGTTATTATATAAACTTGTCTGCCAGAGACATATAAATCAGGATCGCCAATTTTAATTTTAGCTTCTCCCCCGCTTTTAGAAAGCTGATATTTTAGAGACTTACCACTCTCGTTGGCCACTGATATCAACTTAAATCGTAATTTAAAATTATTTCCGTATTTATCCTTATAATCTATTGGGATATTACGATAAATTCCGTGTTTTTGAGAATTAAAATAAGTCTCAATTTTTTCCTGAACCTTAATAGAAGAGTCGGGATTAACTGTGATCTCACTTTCAAATTTGGGGATGCTCCACGATTGAGATTGAGCAAAAACATTGAGGATAAAAAATCCCCAAAGAAAGATTAAAGCAACAAAACTAAAAAATATTTTCTTCATTCCTCTTACTTATTAATCACTGGGGCACTTCCCTTTTTGGTTCTTCTTTTATCCCCATAATACTCATTGCTCCGACTTTATAAAGCCCAAACAAAATCAAAATAAAAATTACCCCACACAAAAGGTAAAAAGTAAGTCTATTTTTTTTCTTAAAACTTAAAAACCCCTCCTTGAATTTTTTCTTCATCTTTCTAAAAATCTTATGTTTCTAATTATAATCAAAAGAGATCTAAAAATAAAGATATAGACATATTTAACTTATATAAACTATTTTTTCTTTGAATCAAAACTGTATCGCCAGATTCCCTCAATTTTTCTTTTACCATCAAAGTCAATACTATGCTTAGCGATTTTTTTCTCTAAATAATTAGTTGAGACTGCTGTTTTTTTATTTAATGCGAATCCTATATGCTTATGCTTATTTTCAGTGCCATCTTTAAATTTTACTTTTTCCCAAAGGATAATATCTCCTGGTTCTATATAAGACTTTTTTGACCAGCGTTTATCTTTAGAAATTTTTTCGAATACCTTCTTAATTGTTGTACAAGGCTTATCTAACATATTAAAAAGAGTAAGAATACTACTTACAAAAAAAGCACAACTTAAATCTCCATCTTTTAAAACATCGATACTTTCTCCTGTATCCTTTCTTTTAACCCAAACTGAATTAAACATTCGAGAGTCAAGGCTATTTCTAATCATGCTTAAATAAGTTTTCTTTAAGTCTTTAATCAAATTCTGGTCTGACATATTGACCTCCTTTATACTATTCAATCCCTATTTTTATGGCGTGTTTGATCATGGGGTGATTTTCTGGCGGGAGGGGAAGTTTGCCTCCAAGCTCAACAAGAGTTTCATAGCATTTTTTGTCAACTTCTACTCGAGATTTCCCGGCAATAATAAGATTAGATTCAACAACTTCGCCTTCATTTGGGCCTCCGGCAACAAAAGATCTACTTCCATCAACAACAATTAAATCCGGCTTAAAAGCTAAATTGATCTCAGCAATTTTTTCGTGAAGGTCTGAAATATGCATAAAAATTCGATCTTTTGAATGAATGATTCCAACTGAATTTTTAAGACTAAAAGAGATTTCTGTAACTTGGTGAGTTTTTAAAACTGGAACCGAAATTATATAGTCAGCTTCAGTTAAAATCTTAGGGATTGAAAAACCAAAGGGCCAATGTGTGGCTTTTCCTGGCTTAACTTTTACCCACTCTTCTTTTTCGAATCCAACTACCTTGGCCCCTTCGGACTCGGCTATCTCTTTTACTCCGTTTTTCTCCATATTTTTTAAAGTATTAGTATAGGAATTGATAAAAAGAGGATTATATGAGCGATCACCAACAATAATTCTTTTAGCCCCAGCTTCTTTAACAAGTTTTACAATCTCTTTTATAACCTCTGGGCTGGTACTCCCGGGGCAAGGAATACAAGTGTTTACATTGGGTTTAATTAAAACTAAGGGATCAGGCTTTTTAAAGTTAATCCCACCAATTTTTTCTAAAGCCTTTCTTGTCGCTCTTTGGATATCTTTATTTTTAACAATTGCCAAATTCATATGTATAATGTTTAATATAAGCAATTTTAATTTTTTAAATGAAAAAATACAATCACAAAACAATTGTTGCCGCTGTTGTCTTTTTAATTCTTATACTCGCGACAATCTATCTTTGGAAATATTTCTCCTATTTTTTTAACAATCCCTCTTTGATCCGAGAAAAAATAGAGAGTTATGGGATACTGGCTCCGTTTATCTTTATTTTTATCTCTGCTGTCCAAGTTGTTTTCTCGCCCATCCCTGGCCAAGCGGCCGGAATAGCTGGGGGATATCTTTTTGGCTCAACTCTAGGACTGATTTATACAATGACAGGAATTCTTTTGGGGTCTTATATTGTTTTTAAAATTTCAAGAACCTTGGGTCGGCCATTTGTCGAAAAGACAGTAAAAAAAGAGACTCTACAAAAGATTGATAAATTAACAGGCAATAAAGGAGTCTTTGTTTTTTTTATGATATTTCTTCTCCCTGGCCTTCCCGATGATTTAATCTGTTATGTCGCTGGACTAACTAATATTAAAATAAGGACCCTTATCTTGATTGTTCTTTTTGGCCGTTTACCCTCTCATCTAATTTTAAGTTTAACTGGGAGTGGGTTAGCAAATAAAAATTCAAAAACAGCGACTGTCGTTTTTGTTATCTTAGTGGTGGTTTCAATCTTGGTTTTTCTATCTCGAAGGAAACTTGAAAGCTTTTCAAAATCAATTTTAAAAGAGCGAGAAAATAAACCTCACTTTTAGTTAACAATAATTAACAAAACCCGCCTTGGCTGACCTTAATTTTTAAAATGAAACTAGATATATTAACAAATAAATGGTCTTACAAAATTGTTAATTTTTGTGAGGTCAGGCAGGATTAACAACTTTAGCTTAATTTTGCATAAATAGCATAAACTGCAAAGACAGTAGCAACTATTAGCCATTGGGTCGAGGCCAACCATAAATCATACCCCAAAGATCCAACAGCTGAAAGAACAACTGCGATTACTGAAAGAGCTACCAAAAAGTCACCCAATTTTTTTAAATCTTCTTTTTTCACAATTACTCCTTTTTACAAACATAACTTTATTTTAATAATAAGCTTATGTCTATTTTTTAATGGTAATATCATGGCCGCAATTTTTACAGGCTAAAACCAAACTATGATTTTTTATTTTTATCGGATTTTTACAAAAAGGACAATTAATACGAGTGTATATAACATCAAAAGTTCCTTCCTTAAAAAAATGTATTGAAAAAATAAAAATTGTGAATCCAAAAGAAAAAATTGGGATACCAGCAATATAGTTTAGTGGTTCTTTTACTAAGAAGAAAGTCATCAGACTAAGATACATTAAAGAGAGTCCTAATATCGCTCCGACAACTCCTTTAAAAAAACTCATTATAGCAAAAACTATTCGATGGCTAATTTTATGATTTTTCAAACCTTCTTTTCTCATTAATACCAATTTTATCAATAAACATAAGAAAAATCAATTAGAATGGAATAATTAGTAAAGAAATTTTGGGGAATCTTTTATTTTTGAATAGGCTTAGAATTATTATTTTTAATAAGGCTATAAATCAACAAAAGTAAGAGACTAAATATAGCTGAAGAAATAAAAAATAAGGTAAGATAAGTTAAAAATTTTTCAAAGATATTTACCATTCCGCTGTAAACTGCAAAATGCCAATCAAAACTTAACTTGGTCCAAATTTTTAGATCGATAAAACGAAAATAATACCAAAAACCACCCCAAGAAACCAAAAGAATTACAATACTATCAACAAAAAGTGGTCGACCAATGAAATTTAAAATTTCAATCCATTCTCTTCTTAAATACAAAATTGTTAATAAAACTGTTAGCACCAAAACAACTACCAAGATATAATCAGCAGTCCTGCTGGCCCTTAAATATTTCCCATAGTTTTTAAGAGCTTTTATTTCAGTAGACTCTTGATAGAAATAGACAAGATTCCCTTGTCCATTTCTGACTTTTGCGGCATATTCAGCAATTCCGGAAAGTTCTAATTGGCCATTTTGTGCCTCAGGTGGCAATTGATTATAAATAGCTGCTGTATCAATTGGCAAAGAAAGCTCATCTTCTCGGCCAGAAAAATAATCAAAGAAACCCTTAATTATTGAATTTAAATTATTTTCCACCCATTTTGAATCAAACTCCATTGTTTTTATAATCGGACTACTTTGAGCTAAAACAGCAGGGACATAAGGAGTGATCTTTTCGACAATTTCCTGTCGCTCAATTTCTTCTTGATAAAGTTTAGGATTTTCTATTGTCAAGCCTGCCGTAAAATTAAAGATAAAATAAATAATAATCCCAACCGTAAAAATTCCATGCCAAAATTTTAATATTCGATATCTTTTCATTTAAACCATTTTTTAAAAACCTCTTCGGAAGGAGTCTCTTTTATCCCATATCCAGTAAGAATCCAGCCACAATGGATTACTCCTCTGGTCATAGGAATTGCAGTTTCTAAATAACTGTCGATAAATTCGGCTTGAGATTCTTTTGAAACTACTTTTCCAGGCATAATTTTTTTGATCGACTCCGGCTTAAAGGTCGGGATTCCGAATTCTCCAATCATAACTCCTTTATTCCCATTTTCTTCTGCTTTTTGATTAGCTAAAGCTAAAATAACCTTAAGGTCATTATAAAATTTCTCAATATCTGTTGTTTCGTTTAGTGGAAAGGTATCAATCATCAAGTAATCATAGCCTTTGGTCTGAGGAAACTTTAGACTAAGATCTATTCCTCCCCATTCTTTTGATATAGATTCGCTTTTAAAAGTAAAGTCTGGTTCAACTTTTTCTTTATCAACAATCAATTCACCAGATTTAAAAGCTAATTCTCCTTTGTAAATTTCTTTTATCTTGGGTAAAATCTCTTGGCCCCACTTACTCCCATCTTCATTCCCTAAAATTACATCTGCTTCATTTAGAGGTGAAAATAAATTAATATGATACTTTTCAGCGAATCGAGCCCAATCTAAAGCAATTTTAGTTAAAGTATCCTTAAACTCTGGGTGTTTAACTCTAGGATCTATCCCTGGACCAATTAAATTTGGAGCAATATGAACTGCCAGACCATTTTTATGGGCTTTTTTTGTAATGTAAGCTATAAAAGTTTTCTGTCCAGGAATATTTCGTGGTTTCCCTGAAATAATAGGATAATACGGACCAATTGAAATAGTATTAAACTTATTTTCTTTTATCCTTTTTAAATCAGAAGTTTTACTAAAAGCCCAAAATCCCGGCGGTGCTGGCTCCCAAATTCCTTTTATATAATCAACTTTTACCCCCTGGGGGATATTAAAATTTACAGAAATAAAGAAGCAAAGCCATATCAAAAATAAGAAAGCAAAAACTCCCCCAAGAATCTTTAGGAAAATCTTTAGAAATTTTTTCATATTAATTTTGTAATTCTAATTGATAAGATTTCTCCTATATTTATTTTAACAAAATTTACTTAAGTAACAAAAATAAGGCTATCTTTTGCGATCCTTTAACTTATATCAATATTCGTTTCCTTCTCGCTAATTAATAGCCTTTCTTCTGGTTGGAGTGTTCTTTCTTGTACTAGTTATTTCAGGAGCAACCTCCTTTTTTTTCTTTAAAGATCAGCTTCTTATTGCCCAAACTACCCAATTAAACAACTAGTCGCCAGACACACTCCAACCAGAAAATTTTCGATCGGGGAATTAGTTAGGGGAAACAATTGTTACATATTTGTTACTTAAATTTGTCACTTAATTTTAAGGAGGTGATATATTTAAAAAGTAACAAAAGAAAATTTCCCAACCAATTACCCCGATCTGGTTAAACTTAAATACAAAGAACTAATCTAACTCAAACATAAACTCTTTAGATACTTTTGTCAAGAATCCCTAATTTCTATCTTTTTATAAAGTGGTTTTCTTCCAATCTCTTCTAAATAAAAACTTCCTCTTCTCTATCGAAACCTCTAAAAATATCTTAAGGATGGAGCTCTCCCTCAGTAACCTCGGCTACTAAGGAGACAAGCTCCTTATAATAAATTGTTTTTAGGGTTCGAATAGAGAAGAAAGGAAGTTGTCCCATTTTATCATAATAAAAAAAGGTGTCTGTGAATTACGTCACAAAAAACTACTCTTTTACTCTATATTTCCCCAGCTTTTCTTTTGTTTATCAAAATATGTCTTGTTTTATCGAGATAGATAATTCCTTTTTCTTTTAGTTCTTGGATGGCTCTAGTAACTGTCTCTCGGCTAACTCCAATCATTCCGGCTAACTCCTCGTGGGTCAATCTATCTTCAATCCTCAATGAGTCATTAGTCTTTTCTCCATGTTTTTTACTTAATCTTATTAGTTCATGAATTAATTTTATTTCTGCATTAGCAAGAGCTAAATCTCGAATTTTACTGTCGGCCTCATTCAACTTTTCCCCAAGTTCCTGGATTAGATTTAAAGCTACTTCTGGGTATTCTTTTAATATTTTGACAAAATCAGACTTTTTTACCACACATAGTCGAACATCTGAAATAGCATCAGCGAAATCCTCAACTTCTATTGAAATATCAGGAGCAAGTGAAGTATTACCAAAAATTCCTCCAGGACTTAATCTTTCAATAATAATTTTTTTTCCTTCATCTGAAAGTTGATAAATTTCTACCTCGCCTTTTTCTATTAAATAAATATATTTTTCTTCATCATGAGGCGTGAAAATTGTCTCTCCTTTCTTAAAATCTCTAAAAACATGAACTTCAGCAATCTTTTCTAAAACCTTACGAGAAAGAGTTTTAAAGATATTAATTCGACTAATACATAAATTTTTATTTTCTTTTATTCCCATCTGTCTATTCCTAACAAGTTATAAATTCCGAATAATCCCAACAACTTTACCTTGGACTTCAAAATTGGAATCTACTAAAATTGGATCATAATT
Organism: uncultured Candidatus Saccharibacteria bacterium; assembly: GCA_964346865.1. Lineage (GTDB taxonomy): Bacteria > Patescibacteriota > CPR2 > CAYFWR01 > CAYFWR01 > CAYFWR01. The sequence continues at coordinate 13,988 of CAYFWR010000002.1, read as the reverse complement.
GGGGTTTTCCGGCATAAGATATATTTTGCCAAATTTTTTAACTAAGCGCTTAATAGTGGTTTCACCATTCATATAAGCTAAAATAATTTCTCCATTTTCAGCCGTTTTTTGAGGCGAAACAATAGCAAGATCGCCATTCCCAATATTAGCACCAATCATGCTGTCGCCATGAACTTTTACTAAAAAAACATCTTCTTTTAGTTTGGAAACTTCGGGAGAAACTCGAATCCAATCTTCTAGGTATTGCTCTGAGTTTATTGGAACCCCAGCGGTAGTATGACCTAAAAGAGGAACAAACTGAGGTGCTTTTTTCTCGCCCAAAATCTCTTGGGTTTTCTTTAAAATTTTGATACCTCGAGCTGTATTGTCACGTTTAATAAAATTTTTCTTTTCCAAAACAGAAAGGTGATCAAGAACAGCTTGATTCGAAGAAACACCCAGTTTTTCTCGAAGCTCACTTAAGGTTGGGGGATAACCATTTTTCTCAATAGACTGGGTAATAATCTTAAAAGTCTCTTTTTGTCTTTTGGTTAAAACTTGCATGATTCTCGCAGATTAACGCTGATCCAAACACAGATCAACGCAGATTTTAACTTTATCCTTAGCAGCTTATTTCCCCAGAGCGAAGTCGAAGGGAAAACTTATCAGTTTTATTATACTGACCAATCAGTCAGCTTGTCAACCCTTTTTATTTTAGATTAGACCATTTAAGAGGTGTAATTTTAAACAGGGTAAATCATTTTTTGGCTAAATCTCTCAATAGATTTAGAAAGATCAACCCGCAAAACATAAGGTTTAGCATTTAAACCATAGGCAGTAGTAGAAAAGATTGTTAAAAGTTTATTGCCAAATAACAATCGATAACCCGCTTCCTCTGGCTCATGAGAACGAACCAAAACTTTTCCGCTAATTGATTCCAAGAATTCAAAAAAAACATCTTGGCCAAAAGTATAAATTCCTCCACCTCGGACACTAGGGCCAAAACCTCTTATATTTGGGTTAGGATCATTCCAACGAATCTCATAAAGAATATCTAAATCGTTTAGATCGGAAAGGGTTTCGATCTTTTGGCGTGGGACTCCGCCGTGAACTGCCACAAGGCTGTTACCCGTCACTAATATGGAAGGTAATACTTCATAAAGCTGACCGAAACTTTTAAGAAGTTTTTTCGTCTGATTGGGAAATTTTAGCTTAACTTCTAAAACAAAACCATAGTAATCATTAAGTCTTAAATCTTCGTGATTCCCTCTTAAAAGAAAAACTTTTTCAGGATAATTTAATTTGGCTAAAAGAGTAGTATTTAAAACCTCGACCCCAAATTGACCCCGATCAACATAATCACCTAAAAAGATAAGATAGTCATCAGAAAAATTGGCTAAAATTTTAGCTAAAGTCTCAAAATCGCCATGAAGATCACCAACAATAGTGACTTTCCCTTTAGGGGGCAAATAAATGATATTTTGATCAACAAAAGAGGCTTTTTCTTTTATAAGATCAATTTTCTCTTTTAACTTACCTTTCCCTTCTTGAGATTCTTTTACTAAGAGACTTCTAATCTTTTCTACTAAATCCAAAATCTCGTTAGCTCCCATTGATTTAGCTTTTTCGATTACTTCTTTAAACATCTTTTTATCTTTATCATTTTTATTATAGTCCAAAAATAAAAAAACTTGATATTATATTGCGATATCTGAAATTTTTCTGGGACTCAAAACAGTCGGAATAGAAAAATCATTCCGACTGTTTTATATTTTCATTAAACTCAGTCTATTATTTACTTGCCTGTCCTTTAGCAATCTTCCCAATAATTGGTAACTCCCACTCTTCTTTGTTGTAAGCCTTCCACATAAGAACCAACCACAAAATAAAGACTGCCAATCCAAAGAAGGGAAGAATAATCCAACCAAGAACTGGGATCATGGTCAAGATAATTTGAATAATTATAGTTGCAACCGAAAAAAGAATTGACTGCATTGCATGAAATCTGACAAACTTGTTTTCCTTCTCAATAACCAAGAAGATAACTCCTGTGATAAGACCTAAAACGTACGCCAAAGCTCCAGCAACATTAGGTTCCAGACCGGTTCCGCTTTTCCCCCCAGAAGTTTTAGCTGGTTCTGGAGTTGGAGCTTCTTCTGGAGTCTCTTGAGTATTTTCTTTCTCTGCCATTTTTCACCTCCTTTCCTTAAACGCAGACAAACGCTGATCTACTTATTGGGTTCGCAGATAAACGCTGATCTGTTTTTGAATTTTACGAATTGATTATGTCAATTGTTATTTACTATTGTAATTGTTTCAGTCAGAAGCTTCAGCCCAATGCTGATCCACTTTTGGGGAAGATCTGTCTATGACGGAAACTACAATTGTTCTCTAATACTATTGTATTCAATCCCTTAGAAAACGCAAGCACTTTACGACTCTAGACGTTTTAAAAGAACTTTAACAATTTTTTCCTGCGGAATAATTTCTTGGCTGCCACTAACCATATCCTTTAAAATAACTGTTCCATCAAAGGCCTCTTTCTGGCCTACTAAAATAGTAAGAGGAACTTTGAGTCTATTGGCTTCTTTAAACTGGCTCCCAATACTCTTTTTTTCTAAAGATCCAACTACCGCAATCCCAGCATCTTGTAATTCATTCAATAGTTTAAAACAGATTTTCTGAGCCTTTTCTCCTAACTGAGCAATAAAGACCTGAGTTTTTCTTTTCTCAGGAATCTCAATCTTTTCTTCTTTAATCATAGCTATTGGCCGCTCTATCCCGCAAGCAAAGCCCAAAGCTGGTGTTGGTCGGCCGCCTAAAAGCTCAATCAATTTATCATAACGACCTCCGCCACCCAAAGCTGCTTGAGATCCTAATTCCTCGCCTTCTAGAGGTTTAGCCGGCCAGATCTCCCAAACTGTTTTGGTATAGTAGTCCAATCCCCGTGCCAATCTGGGATTAAGCTCATAAGAAAGCTCCAGATCATCCAAATATTCTAAGACGTGACGAAAATGTTCATGACAAGACTGGCAAAGATAGTTAATAAGTTGAGGAGCAGAAGCTATAATTTCCTGACAAGACTTTTGTTTGCAATCAAAAATTCTTAAAGGATTAGTCTTAAGTCGCTGTTTACAATCAGTACAAAGCTTTTTTTTGTAATCCGAAAGGTAATCAACTAATAACTTTCGATACTTTGGTCGGCAACTTGGGCACCCCAAACTATTTATTTCCAAAAGCAAGTTTTCTAAACCTAATTTTCGTAAAATTCTCAAAGAAAGAGCAATTAGTTGAGCGTCAATAACAGGATTACTTTCACCAATTGTTTCAAAACCATACTGATGAAATTGACGATAACGCCCGGCCTGAGGCCGTTCATAACGAAACATAGAACCAATATAAAAAAGATTTACCGGGTGTGGTAAAGACTGCATCCCTCCTTCAAGATAAGCTCTAATAATTGGAGCAGTCCCTTCTGGACGCAAAGTTAAAGAATTACCTGACTTATCCTTAAAAGTATACATTTCTTTTTCGACAATATCAGTATTTTTACCAACACTCTTTACGAAAAGTCCTGAATCTTCAAAAATTGGGGTATCAATTCGTCTAAAACCAGCATTAAAAGCTTCTTCTTTTACAACATCAACTACAAAATCCCAATGTTTCTGTTCATCCGGCAAGACATCTTTAGTCCCTCTTGGAGTCTGATAAGTTCTTTTTGCCATAACAAAATCTCTCTATTTTGTTTCCGTTCTTTTCTTTACAAAAAATAGTTTATAGCGATCAACTTTAGTCTAAAGAACAATTGGATTTATAAATACAACAATATGATTATAAAGGCAAATTAGAATTCTTGCAATTTTTATACTCTTTTTATCTCTTTTACATCTTTTAGAGTCTTTATTTTATTAAAAACTTGTTGTAGCTGTCTAACATCTTTGATTTCTAAAGTTGTTCGGATAGCGCTTAGATTAGAGTGATGTTTAGTTTGAGTATTTATCATATTGATACCACACTCAGAGATATAAGTACTTATATCTCTGAGAAGTCCAACTCGATTTTGACCAACAATTTTAATATCCACTGGATACGACAGATAATCTTCTTTACTATCTTTCCACCCTACCTCTAAAACTCGGTTCTTTTCACGTTTGGGAATGTTTTTACATTTATTTTTATGAATAGTTATACCTTTCCCTCGGGTTATAAAACCAACAATCGGATCACTAAAGCTTGGACAACAACATTTTGCTAATTTTATCAACATTCCTTCAGTTCCTTTAATCCTTCGAGATAAATCCTGAGAATCTATCTTATTTTTTTTCTTTAACTCTAAAGGTCTCGATACAAGCTCTTCTTTTTTAAACATTTGTCCGATAACTTGTCCAGTAGTCAAAACTCCTTCTCCAATAGCGGCCAAAACATCATCTCTTTCTTTATAAGGAAATTTTTTAAAGATTCTTTTCCAATGATCCTCACTTAGACTATCAATTCCCTTAATCCCCAAAATCCTTAATTCCTCTTCTAAAATCTCTTGCCCGGATCTAATATTTGTATCCTTATCGATCTTTCTAAACCAAGTTCGAATTCTTTGTTTTGCCTTTTGGGTTTTGACAAAATTAAGCCAATCTCGACTTGGCCCAGTTTTGGTTTTGCTGATCAAAATTTCTACCACATCTAAATTTTCTAATTTTGAGCTCAAAGGAGCTATTTTTCCATTAACCCTTACTCCAGTACACCTATTTCCTAATTCCGAATGAATTTCATAAGCAAAGTCAACGGGGGTTGCTCCTTCAGGAAGATTACGGACATCCCCCCTTGGGGTAAAGACAAAAATTCGATCACAAAAAAGATCGATTTTTAAAGCTTCTTTATACTCTTCTTTTGAAACCACTCCTTCTTTTAGATCACGAAGCTCTTTTACCCAATCTAAATCACTGACTTTAACTATCTTTTCTTTATTCTTTTTATAAAACCAGTGAGCTGCTATCCCCATTTCGACTTCTTCGTGCATTTCTTTAGTTCTTATTTGAATTTCAATAATTTTCCCTTCCGGCCCAAAAACAGTGGTATGAAGCGACCGGTAATTATTAGGTTTAGGAACAGCGATATAATCTTTTATTCTTCCGATTAAAGGCTTCCAAGTTCTATGAATGATTCCTAAGGCTTTGTAACAATCATTGATATTTTTTACAATAATTCTTATTGCTATCAAATCGTAAATCTTATTAATATCGCTATCATATTTTTTAAGCTTACGGTAAAGACTCCAAAGATGTTTTTTCCGACCATCAATTGTTAAAATCTTTATTTTTTCTTTGATTAAAATCTCCTCGGCTGCTTTCTTGACCTTAATAACATATTTTTCTAATTGTTTGTATTTATGCCCGGCTAATTTTTTAACTTCTTTAAATTCTTTTGGTAAGTAGTATTCAAATGAAAGATCTTCAAGTTCTACCTTTAACTGACCCATTCCTAACCGATCGCTCAAGGGAGCAAAAACTTCCAAAGTTTCTAAGGCAACTCTTTTCTGATCTTCTTTGGTTCGAACCCCAAGCGTTCTCATATTGTGAAGTCGGTCAGCTAACTTGATAAGAACAACTCGAAGATCTTCGGCAATGGCCAAAAACATCTTCTGTAAATTTTCGACATTATAACCCTGTTCGGCTACTGGGAATTCAACTCTTAGTTTACTAACTGAATCGACCAGCTTGGCAACTTGGGGACCAAAAACTTTAACCAGCTCTTCTTGACTAGTTTTAGTATCTTCTAAAACATCGTGAAGTAAAGATACAGCAATAGTAATAGAATCAAGTCTCATCTCTGCTAAAATTTCGGCTACGGCCAAAGGATGGGTAATATAGGCATCGCCAGTTAAACGCTTTTGGTCCTGGTGAGCTTTTTTAGCAAAATTAAAAGCTTTCTTTAAAAGCTCAAGGTCAGCCTTAGGATTATATTCTTTAATTTTCGCGATTAGGGAATTAAACTGTTTCATTTTGGATTAACTTAGCAACTTATTAACTTAATAACTTATCAACTTCTTTTAAGGTCTAAGACCTCTAGTTGTAGTGAAGAATATCCGTTCCAATTATTTTCGGTCAGCTTAAAAGCAATATTAATTGGACCTTTAGGATTTAAGTTCCCCAACCTTTCTGCTTGTCTAAAACCAATGGCTTCAAAAGTTTTCCCCTTATCTTTAACCCATAACTTTAAATGATTCCCACTATTACCTACACTTTTAAAATCCAGAATCTCAAGATTATTAGAACAAAAGATTGGCTCAAAATTACCGATCCCAAATGGTTCAAAATTCTCTAAACTCTTTTTAAAATCACTTGTTAATTCGTCTAATTTTAATTCTTTATCAATCTTTAAAATTGGAGAAAAATCCTTTTCTTTTAAGGTTTTTTTGGCGATTCTAGAAATTTTTTCCTTAAAGAGTTTTAGATTTTTGGGTTTTAAGCTTAAGCCTGCTGCTTTGGAATGTCCACCGTAACGAGATAGACAATTTTCACACTCACGAAGCACACTAGTGATATCAAAAGAAGAAATTGACCGAGCTGATCCTTTGAGTTCTTTATTCCTTCTTTCCAAAATAATTGTTGGCCGAAAATATTTGTCCACAATCTTTGAAGCAACAATCCCAACCACGGAAGAGGGCCAAGAATTACTTTCAAAAATAAAAATCGGCTCAGTGAGATAACTTTCAATATCTCTTTCAATCTCTTCTAAGGCTCGATTAGTGATATCTTGACGTAGAGAATTCAAACTATTAAGACTTAAAGCAATCTTTTCGGCCTCTAAAAAATCTTTAGATAAAAGAAGTTTAAGACTCTTTTGGGCATGCTCCAGACGGCCGGCAGCATTCAGTCGGGGTCCTAAGTAGTAACCAATATTGCCAGATGTCAATTTTTCTGGCAAAATCCCAGCTGTTTTAAAAAGAGTTTTAAGTCCAACTCTTTTGGTTTTTTTAAGAACAATTAGTCCATATTTTACTAAAACTCGGTTTTCATCAGTTAAAGGGACAACATCACAAATAGTTCCAAGAGCTACCAAATCAAGAAGCCACTTTAGAAAGCTATCAGCCTCCAGACTTCGGACTTCGGACTCCTTTTGTCTAGTGTCTTTTGTTTGAAGTCTGAGGTCTAATAATCCCTGGGCCAACTTAAAAGCAACTCCTACAGCTGCTAATTCAGAAAAGGGATAGTTTGAGTCTTTTCTTTTGGGGTTTAAAATGGCTTCGGCTTTTGGTAGTCTCCCTTTTGGCTCGTGATGATCAACTACAATTACTTTTAGCCCTAATTTTTTAGCAAAGTCAATCTCGGAATTTGAAGAAACTCCGCAATCAACGCTAATCAAAAGTTTAATTCCTTCATTAGCTAATTTTTTAATCCCGATTTTGTTTAACCCATAGCCCTCATCTTCCCGTGAAGGAATATAAAGAGTCGGATCAACTCCCAAATAATTTAAAACTTCTTTAAGGAGGGCTACTCCGGTAATACCATCAACATCATAATCCCCCCAAACAGCAATTTTTTGTTTTTTTCTGACTGAATCTCTGATAATCTTAACTGCAACCTTCATATCTTTCATTAAAAATGGATCATAAAGATGCTTCTCATATCTCGGACTTAAAAACTCATCGATTTTTGTCTTCTGACTTAGGACTTCTGACTTCGAATTTATAAGATTTCGATTATATAAAAGCTGAAGTACTACCGGATGATAATCTTTAAAATCAATTAAAAGTTTCTCCGGAATTTCAGGAAAAACCTCCCATTTTTTTTCGGGAATCTTCTTCATACCTAAAGTATAATCAAGAAGCAGTCTATTGACAATTAATGAATAAAAGTCAGCCTTCTTAGAAGGCCGCTTTGGTTTGGTTTTTAATTTAATGCTAAATTATTTAGATTTTACTCTCTTTTCAGCAAAATTGTGCCAAACTACCATCAAAGGAGCAGCATCCATTATTGAAGAGTAAGTTCCCACAAGAATCCCAATCAAAAGGACTAAAACAAAATACCTAATTGTTTCTCCACCGATAAGAAAAAGGGCTAAAAGAATAATAAAAGCACAAAAAGAAGTCGTCAGATCTCTGGGGATCATTTCAACAATACTTCGATTGGTATTATTTTCGAAACTATCATGGGAATATTTTTTTAGATTTTCTCGAACTCGGTCATAGATAACAACGGTATCATGGACCGAAAATCCAACTACGGTTAAAACAGCAGTAACAAACATACTATCAACCTCAACCCCCTTAAAATGTCCTAGAACAGAAAAAACTCCTAAAATAATTAAAGCGTCATGAATTAAAGCAATAATAGCGGTGATCCCAAATCGCCAAGGATTGGCCGGTTTAGGAACACTTCGAAAAGACCAGGCCACATACAAAATTATAAATAAAGAAGCCACTGAGGTAAAAATGATGGTTCTCCTGACAATTTCTTTACTTATCGAGGGACCAACAGTTTCGAATCTTATCTCTTTAAATTCTCCGAGACTCAATAAAGATTCCTTGATTTTCTGGTGAGTATCCTCAGTAATAAATTTGGCGCGCAAAAGAAGCTTATTCTCACCAGACTGAACCACAATGACATTCTCTACTCCTTCTTTTTCTGCAATTTCGGAAACTTTTGTTTTATCTAAATTTCCTTCGATTTCCATAAGGGTTCCGCCAGTAAAATCAATACTTGGTTTAAGTCCCCAAACAAAGAGAGAAATAATCCCAGAGATAATCAAAAGAA
>CAYFWR010000002.1:0-5159 GCA_964346865.1 uncultured Candidatus Saccharibacteria bacterium | reverse complement strand
CTTGGTTTAAGTCCCCAAACAAAGAGAGAAATAATCCCAGAGATAATCAAAAGAAATGAAATACTAAACCAAATTTTTCTTTTCCCAATAATGTTCATAAGTTTAAATCCTAAATTCTAAATTTTTTTTGAGTCTTTTATTACTGATTTTTAATAATAAACAACTTTATACTTATAATTCTCATCCCTCTTGGCTAATTTCTTCGACTGCCAAGAGTTTAGGTTTTTTAGTAAAACGATTTCCAATAACAAAATAAAGAAGGGTTCTGGTGATAAAATAGACGACAAGAAGGCTGGTTATAATACTAATTCCCAAAGTTAAAGCAAATCCTCTAATCATTCCACCCCCAAACCATAAAATGATACAAATAATAAAGCTAACTACATTAGAAACCCAGATTCCGCTCCAAGCTCCTTTGTAGCCATCTTCTACTGCTAAAGAAAAGATTTTCCCCTTACGTAATTCTTCGCGGACTCTTTCGAAAACTAAAACTGTCGCCTCCATTGCCATTCCAACTCCCAAAATAAAACCAGCGATTCCTGAAAGAGTAAGAGTAATTGAAGAAAACTTAAAGATAGCTAAGGTAATCAAAGCATAAGAAAGTAAAGAAATAGTGGCTAAAAATCCCAAAAAGCGGTAGTAGATCAACATAAAAAGACCAACAATAATAACACCAATCAATCCCGCTAAAACACTCTTTTTTACCGAATCCTGTCCCAAAGTAGCCCCGATGTTCCGTTGCTCAACTAAATTAATGGAGACGGGTAAGGCTCCGGCATTAAGTTGGATCGACATCTTTTTCGCCTGTTCTAAAGTAAATTGTCCCGTAATTTGAGCTTTGCCGGAAGTTATCGCCTCATTAACTCGAGGTGCTGATATTAATTCATCATCTAAAAAAATCCCAACCGGTTTATTAACATTCTTTGTTGTAATTTCGCCAAAAATCTTGGCTCCTTCATTATTAAAAGTTAATTCAACAACCGGTTCATTGGTATTAGGATCAAAATCAACATCAGCCCTAGTTAAGTGCTGGCCACCAAGGATAGATTCTTTCCAGGCGGTTGGAAACTGACCCTGACTAATCTCGCCTTCAGGCTCTTTAAATTCTAACTTAGCGGTCTTTCCAATCAATTCAATAGCTTGATTTACATCAGTAATCCCAGGTAGTTCAACTACCAATCGCCTTTTATCCCCAATAGTTGAAGTATAAATATTCGGCTCTGCTACTCCAAAAATATTGACTCTTTTTTCAATATTATTACGGAGAGAAGTCATAGCATTTTCCCGATCTTTGGGATCGATTTTAGAAATATCTCCTTCATAAACTAAGTGAGTTCCACCTTGTAAATCTAAGCCGCGGCGGATATTTAACTCTTTCCGATAATTAATCCCAATTTTATTTAAATCCAAATCAGGTCCTCCTGGCCAATTAGCAATTCCTGCTAAAACTGTAAGGACAAAAAAGCAAATTAAAGTAATCCAAATCTGTCTTCTTCTCATAAAAGTCCTTGACTTATACTTTATTAGTATAGATAGATGTTAATGTTTTAGTCAATGAATTTATAGTGTTAATTAGAGATAATAACTTTTCTTTCTCCTGAAATCACTTTCCCAATAACAAAACAGGGATAATTTAACCTTAATAACCTTGAGAGAACTTTCTTGGTGTCGTTTGGATTAACTATTACTATTATTCCAATCCCCATATTAAAAGTCTTAAACATTTCTTTCTTGTCAATATTTCCAACTTTTTTAATTAAATCAAAAATAAAGGGAGTCTCCCAATTTTTCTGATAGATTTTTACCGATAGTTCAAGAGGTAAAACTCTAGGAATATTCTCGACTAACCCACCGCCAGTAATATTAGCACAAGCTTTTATTTCCTTTTTTAGAGATAAAATAGCTGAGGTATAAATATGAGTTGGTTTTAGAAGCTCTACTCCTAAGGTAATATTCCCCAGTTCTTTATAATGTTTGGTAAGGGTTTTTAAAGATTTTTTGGGGTTTTTATAATCAATCCCAAAAACTTTCCGCACCAAAGAATATCCATTACTATGAAGACCATTAGATCCCAACCCTATTACTAAATCATCTTTTTTAATTTCATCAATTTTGGGCAATAAATCATCTTTATTAACAAGACCCACACCAAATCCGGCTAAATCATATTCAGAGGGACCGTAAATATCGGGCATCTCAGCTACTTCTCCTCCAATAAGAGCACAGCCAGACTGTCTACAGCCAAGGGTAATCCCTTTTACAATTTCTTTAATTTTAAAAGGGTCCACTTTACCAATCCCAAGATAATCTAAAAGAAAAAGGGGGTTAGCCCCACAACAAATAAGATCATTTACCACCATTGCTACCAAATCAATTCCTATGGTGTCGTATTTATCTAAGAGTTGAGTAAGGATAATTTTAGTTCCAACTCCATCGGTACTTGAAACTAAGTACTTCCCGGGAGAAATTTGGAAAATACCACTAAAACCTCCAATATCAGAAATAATATTTTTATTATAAGTAGATTGAATTAGATCTTTAATAGATTTAATGGCTAAGTCAGCCTTTTTAATATCAACACCAGCTTTCTTATAACTTAACTTCTTTTTTTTACTCATTAGCCCTTAACTCTCTTAAAATTTCTTTTACCTCTTCATCACTTGTCTGGGGGAACTCTTGATAGAATTGACCGACAGCAAAAAAGACTGCTGGAGCTTCGAGATAAACTAATTCGTCAACCTCAGCTTTCATTTTAGAAACTCTATCGGTTGGAAGAACCGGTACCGCCAAAATTATCCTATTGGGCTTTTGATTTTTAATAAACCGGATGGCTGAAATAGTGGTCAGTCCTGTAGCAATTCCATCATCAACAATAATTACAACTTTTCCAGTAATCTTTGGAGAGGAAAGATCTCTCCGATATTCGGATAGGCGTCTTTTTATTTCAATGATTTGTCTTTTGGCCTCCTCATTTAGATACTTTTCGGTAACATCAGTAAAACCAGCTTCATCGGGATTAAAAGTAATTTCTCCATCTTCATCAACTGCTGCCACAGCATACTCGGGATTGTAAGGATGGCCAATTTTCCGAGATATTACCACATCTAAAGGAGCTCTGAGTTCTTTTGCTACTATTCCACCAACAACAACTCCACCTCTGGGAATTGCCAAAATTAGGACATTCCCCAGCTCAGTAGGCAAATATTCTTCTAATTTTTCAGCTAAAAGCTTAGCCGCTTCTTGACGATTCTTAAAAATCATGGACTATGAATTACTACGAATAATTATACGAATATACTACAAATATTTTAAACTTAATCATTCGCAATTTATCTGTATAAACATTTGTAGCCATTCGTTTCTAATTATAAAAGAAAAGGAGACTTAGATAAAGAAAAAAGGCCTCCAATAGTTTAAGTATTACTATGAAGACCTATTTAGAATGTTGTTTAGATATACTTGGATATCCTAGAGCCCCTCGTTGATGTTTTTGTTTAAGCTTCTTCTGCTTTAAAAACAAGCTATAGGCTCCAAGTAGGGATTTTTGATAGTGCGCCTACCGCGAGAACAATGATCCTTCCACATAACATCACATTTTGGACAGCCGTAAAGATCGATATGAGCGCCTAAAGTCATTCCACTAACCTTTTCTACCCTTTCTCCACAATCCGGACAGAATTTCATTGAATTTACCTCACTTATTTATTTCGCTCGCCGACTAGAGAAGATCGATACCAATGCCTGGTTCCCGAATCCTCTTATACAGATTGGGCTTGGGCTTCGCTAACTCTCGAAGTGATGAGTAAGGACAAGGCAGCTCCATAAATTCTCTGTGCTCTGACATTACCCCCTGCTGCATTACAGCAAATTCCGTTACCTGGAACGATTTGTCGCATTTCCAACACCCAGCGAGGTAATATGCGGTCATTTTCTTGATGGTCTTCAGAAGGATTCCCAACCTCCTCTTACATTTCGGACACAAGACGTCTCTCATTCAACTCCCCCACCAATCTAATCTCTTTACCAACATAACTCATGCAGCCGCTGTGAATAAATTCATCCAGAGGACGAGCTAACTTAGAGTAATGGTCATAATTACCACATCTCAATACTGGATAGGTAACTCTACTACTTGTTCTAAAAACAGCATTGCACTTCTTGCATCCGTAGAAAGTCCTTTCTTTGATATCTTTGTCGTGGCAACCCCAGTCACATTCGCCAAGAGAAACAACCTCCTCACCGCAATCCGGACAGAATTTCATTGAATTCACCTCCCTAAGTGACTTCTTTAGTGTCTGGTCTTTTTTAACTTGACTCCTTTTGGAACTACAACAAACCTGCTTCTATTTTTGCAACTTATACAAAAATAGATTTTTACACCCCTCAGTTGTTTTCAAAAAGAAGTCGGCCGCCGCAGTAGCGACACTTCAATGATCTAATCATCTCAATCACTTCCAATCATTCTTTGTAAGTCAAAGGGCTCTAAATTTTCCCTCATTATAGCTTTATCGATCGGATTGTCAAGTATCTTGACCCTTCTTCACTCAACCTACTTTCCATCACATTAACCTTTTCAACTCGATACATCCCCAAATCAACATTACCCATTTTTTGAGTAAGGTTTTTAAGATTGGCCACTTTCTCCTTTATTCTCCCCAGCGTTAAATGGGGAGAAAATTTTCTTTCTTCAAGAGAAAAACCGGCCTCGTGCAATCCTTTTTCTAAACTGGATTGAAGATCTAAAAGATGCTGACCTTCTTTCACACCAATCGAAATCAATCGTGGCCGTCTTTCGTCCGGGAAAACTTCAAGATCTTTAATCTGAATGTCAAAGCTTTTAAATCTGCCAACAGTCGCTTTTGTCACCTCTGTTACCTCTGCCACCTTATTTTCTTTAATGTGTCCCAAAAACACCAAGGTCAAATGAATGTTTTCTGGCTTTACCCAACGAATTGGTAAGTCAAAAGTCTTTAGCTGATTTTGAATCTCGGCCAATTTCTCTTTGATCTCTTTTGGTAAATTAATAGCAATAAAGACCCGCATACTAAGATTATAAATCAAATTTATGATAAAATATATTCGTATGAAGGAAGCGATTCTCTACAAAAAACTAAAAGACAAAAAAGTCCAGTGTGAGCTTTGTAATCATAATTGTTTGA
>CAYFWR010000001.1:11866-46226 GCA_964346865.1 uncultured Candidatus Saccharibacteria bacterium | reverse complement strand
TCCTTAATAGATATCAGATGATGTCAAGAGTACGATAATCCATTTTAACACACCAGGTCTCTAAATTCAAGATTAACTAATAACCGCTTCCTTTTTCTTTATCCCTGATCCCTAACCTCTTTTTTCTGATCGAGATTTTGAGGTTGATAAAATTAGGGAGTACCAGCAAATTTAAAGTCCCAAAGAAAACTTGAGACATTAAATATAGGGAAAAATCGCCTAAATTTAGGCGATTTTTCTTACTCGAAAATAATTAGTGTGATAGCTTAATATAAATTTAGGTTATAAAGTTTATCCTCCTTCAATTCCATTGGCAATGGCGTCCCAGACTTCCAATAGCCTTGTAATAGGGTCAACTTCGGTATGATACCACGCCCATTCAATCAAATTGGCGAAATCTTGGCTTCCTGTAGCTTCTGCCTTCTGATGACCAACTTGATATTCAGCGTCTGTCCATCCACTAACACCATTATGGGTTCTAATTACTTGATTTAAATACTTAAAGAAGTCATTATAGGCTGCGGCAGTGGCTATCTGAGTGTCTTTTTCCGTGACTTGCTTTTCAAGATTAGCTTTATCTGTTTTTAGAGTTTCATTTTCCTTCTTTAGTTCATCAATCTGCTTTTCTTGTTCATCTTTTGTTGTGGTACTTGCTTTTTTAAGTTCTTCGTTTTGTTTCTTTAGGCTGTTGTAATCATTTGTTTTTTGATAATATAGGTATCCCAACCCACCAGAGCCTATCAAAAGTAAAACTCCAATTATTAGAGTAACAATAAAAGCAATTTTTGTTCTTTTTGGATTTTTAGGTTCTTGCATAAATTTCTCCTTTTGATTATATATTTATAATTATACTTCAGATAATGGTTATGTCAAGAACTAGGCTTTATTAGGGGAAAAATCATCATTTAATAACTGAATTTATCCTGAGACCAGTGAAATGAGATATCTTCGGATCTAAGAACATGTTACTTTCTGTTATAATAAAAAAGATTTAGGTTTAATAAGATGAGGAATTATTTACATCTTTTTTTATTGATTGTAGTTCTTGGGGGAATGGTTTTAATTTTTCTTTTGTCGAAAAGGGAAAAGACAGCAGTTATTCCAATTCCTTCTAATGTCCTTTTAACTCCAATTTCAACCCCGACACCGAGTCTAACCTCCGAAGAATCAAAAATTATCCATCCGCCGCTTACCAATGCCAAAAACCGAATCACCAAAAAACCATTTGGAATCTATATAACTCCCGCCACTTCACCGGTTCAGCCAGAGCGGTTTTCGGGCTTTCATACTGGCACTGATTTTGAAATAATCCCAGACGAACTTAATCAAGAAGTCCCGGTTTATGCCATCGCCGACGGAGAAATTGTCGAGAAACAAATTATTTCAGGCTACGGAGGAGTTATTATTCAGAAATGCACAATCGAAAATCAAGAAGTTACCATTCTTTACGGCCACTTAAATATTGGGGGAGAATCGCCGCAAGTTGGAGAGGAAATTAAGGGAGGTAGACAGATTGCAGTCTTGGCCAATGACAAGTCAGAATATTCTGATTATGAAAGAAAACATCTTCATGTTGGGATTTATAAAGGAACAGAGATTAATTATCAGGGATATGTCAGTTCCCAAGCCGACCTTTCCTCCTGGCTCGACATCGCAAAATATCTTTAGTGTTTTATAGTTTTTACTTGACCTACCTGTCGTCATTTTCCCTTCTGTTTTGGGGGAAATTTGGTAAAATGGAAGGAGGTTTTGGAGAGACATTATGGATAAATTTAAAGAACTACAACAAAAAATAGTAAAATTTCGTGATGAAAGAGATTGGAAGCAGTTTCATAACCCTAAAGACTTGACACTTTCTCTAATGTTAGAAGCTGGCGAAGTAATAGAGCATTTCCAGTGGAAAAACAAAGAAGAGATAGAAGAGTATTTAAAAACTCATAAAGATGATATAGGTGAGGAATTGGCAGATGTTTTATATTGGATTCTTTTATTAAGTTATGATTTGAAAATTGATGTACTTGAAGCACTTGATAAGAAACTAAAAAAGAATGAAGGAAAATACCCGGTCGAAAAAGCAAAAGGATCAGCTAAAAAATATACGGAGTTATAAAATGAAAAACATTTTTAGAATGCCAGTGGACCACGTACATTACAAAGACACTATCGAAAACGGTAAAAAAATTCAAGAAATTGAAAAATTTATTTCTAAAGAAGAAAGGCATGCGTTAGAAAAATGTCTTATTGATGAGAAGCTTAAATATTGGGGGTCTCTGCCCGGAGCTTCTAATACTCGAAATTGGGACATATTAAAAGAAGGTGATGAAATTTTAGGGTATAGAGAAGGAGAGTATATTTGTCTTGCAATTGTTGGGTATAAAACTAGGAATAAAAAACTTGCTGAATATTCTTGGGGAACTACAGAAGTTGGTTCTACTTGGGAATATATGTATTTCTTTAAGCAGGTAACCTTCTTCAAAATTGAGAATGAAAAAATAAATACGCAGTTCGGATTTAAGCCAGGGCCGGTTATGGGCTTCAATATAATCAGCCCAAAAACTTCAGAGCCTATTTTGGCTAAATTCGGTAGCGTAAAGAATTTGATAGATGAAGTCGCTGGGCTACCTTTTTCGAAGGAACATTTAGAGAAAAAAATTAAACAAATCCAAATAGCCTCATCCTTTGAAGCACAATATTATTTAGTCGATTTAGGGAATAGCCTTAAATTCGATACTTATGTACCTATGAACGATGCTAGTCGCACCGTCTTTGGTAAAAAGATTAATGAAATCGCAACGCTGAACTACAACGATATTGAAAAATGGACAGTGCCAAATTTATTGTCAGATTTAAAATTAATCGATGTAATATGGTTTGAAGTAGGTTGTAGGCCCGCATACATGTATGAAGTTGTTCACAAGGCAAAAGATACTTTACATAAAGGCTTAGAGAGAATGCATTTAGTTCAACATCAATTTTCTTACGCCAAGCCTAGAATTGTGGGTCCCGAAGAAATGGAATTTGTTTTTAACAATGATTTACGAAGATTCCCAGGCCTTAAGAATCCCTCATTTAAAAATTATGAACAGTTGTTTGAAGCTCACACGGCATCAGTTGATTATAACAAAGTTGTCAATCAATTTTTAGCTGACTAAATTGACCTTTGACAAAAATCTATTCTTAGGTTTATAATTTAGCTATCCAAAACAAAAAGAAATACGCAGCTTAAAATCCTACTTCATCAAAGAGTAGGTTTTTGTGATTTAGAGAAGAAAAGTGATAATTTAATTACATAAAAGATGCAAGAAATGAGCAATGAGAAAAAGGATAAAGTAGTCAAAAAGAAAGGAAAAGCTTTATTTATAGTGTTGTCAATATTTGCTTCATTTATTCTTTTGATAATAGGGATAGTGATAGCTAATGAAATATCTGAAAACAACAAAGCAAAAAAGATTAATGATTGTCTAGAGCGTGTTAATTGGCTTAATAATTCAATAGAAGATTATGCAAATAAAAAGTATGGAGAAGGTAGCTCACAGGCAAAATTACTTATAGAAGAATCTGAAAAGAGTAGCAAACCGATTATAGAAAATTGCTATCGAAGTCCCGAAAGTGCACAAGCTACAATAGATAATTTTGATAAGGCCTTTAGAGAATAGATATCTTATGGTTTGTAGACGAAGTTAAATAATCGAAGAAAAAATGGGGAGTGATGACCTCAAAAAAGAACTAAAAGAAATAGAACTTTAGTTCTTCTAATTATCTCTGTAATTTTCGTTGGATTTTTTTTAATAACTGGCTTTATTGCTACTAACCCTAATGAATCTGATATCAAAGGGGTAAATAAGCAGCCTCAAGCAGAACAAACACAAACACCAAAACCAGTTAAAACAGTTAAAGAGGAAAAAGTTACCGAAAATATACCCTTTGAGACACAATATCAAGATGATGCGGCTCTACCAAAAGGAACACAAAATATAAAGCAAGAAGGACAACTAGGCCAAAAAGAAAAAGTTTTTAAAATTACTCTTTTAAACGGTCAAGAAGTAAAAAGAGAGTTAATTTCTGAAAAGGTCATTAAAGAACCGGTGCCAAAAATTGTTATAAATGGAGCTTATGTCGCTCCAGCGCCCCCAATAGAAACTCCTAAAACCATATCTTCTTGCGATCCCAATTACATAGGTGCTTGTGTCCCCATCGCTTCTGATGTTGATTGCGCAGGGGGAAGTGGGAATGGCCCAGCATATGTAAACGGTCCTGTATACGTTGTTGGTACTGTGATATATACGACCTTGATAGAGATAACGATGGCATAGGCTGCGAGTAATTGTCTACATAAAATTTAATCGGATTTAAAACAATGCTTTAAAAAAAGTCAGAAATTAGAAAAGGAGATAATAAAGAATTTAAATATTAAGTAATGGGTGATATATTAATAAATATAAGTTCAACTTATATTGCTTTATGGGGCGCGATTACAGGATCGATCAGTCTTTTGGTTCTTATTTTCACTTTCTTACGTGACAGGCCAATAATAAAGATAACCTACAAAGAAGGTTGGAAAATAATGAATGCTATACCTCCATATAAAGAAGGAGTAAGTTATACCTCAATATCAGTTTTTAATAAAGGAAGAAGAGCAATAAGGATTGAAAAAGCAGTATTTCGAGTTAAAGGAGATAAACCGTGGATACTTTTAACTGATAGTTGGTCTCCCACAAGGAATAAGATATTAACAGAGGGAAAACCTTCAACAGAATTTAATTTCGAAAGCAAATTAATTAATTTCGATAAAGTTTACTATATTGCTGTTTTTGATGGCGTAGGGAAAAAATATGTCAAATGGGTTCATTTTGGAAATTTTTTAAAAGATTACTTTCGAATCAGTAAACTAGGTAAATAATCTAAAAAATGACGCGGAAGTTTACAAACTCTACGACCTAACCGAAGAAGAACAACTAAAATACGAGAAGAATTGATAATTTAATTTATAAAACTTTAAATCAAAAATAAGCCGATGGAAAAAGATAATTTAAAGACTTTTTCTGAACAATTTGAAAATTGGATTTTGAAAGATATTAAAATACTTTTGAGATTAGAAGACGAAGAAGGAAATCCTTTAACACCAGACCGTAATACCTATGATTATCATCGGCCATTTGTGGCTGCTGTAATTTTGATCTGTTGTGCTATTGATGTTCTAGCAGCTTTTAGATATGGTAGGAAAAAGAATGATGTTGGTGAGGCTTTTAAATGTTTTTTAAGAAATTACTTTGTCGAAAGTAATACAAAATCTAAGAAATCATATAATGACCAATACATTTATAGTGGTCTAAGAAATGCTTTATTGCATGGTTATTCTTTGACCAAAGATTTGGCTTTAGGACATGAGGACGCAAGTAAACATTTAGAAAAGGATGGAAATTATTTAATTATAGATGTATTTATGTTTTATTACGATTTAGAGACAGTTTATTTTAAATATAAAGATGAATTGGCCCAAGGTAATTTTTTAACTGAATTTAATACAAGGTGGGACTTCGCTCCATTGATTCAACATAATACTAGAGAAAATGTAAAAAGATAAAAATTAATTGGAAATAGAGGAAAATAGAGCGGAAAATAAGCGACAATTCTGTTTTTGAACCTGAGTTGGAAAATAAACCTAAGGAATTGAAATTGTAGCAGTATATTGTGGTATAATAGCCGTAAATATAATAAAATACAAAAATATTATCAATAGACTAATAGCGCACCTTTACAATCTGATCGAGATAGAGTCCAGTAAAATCACAGAGATACCAGAAAGGAAAATGAAATGAAAACAATAAAAGGAGTTTGTATCGTTTTTATCTTGATTATAGGGTTGTTGTTGTCGGGATGTGGCAGAAAAAGTAAGGTTGAATCTGAATCACAAGAAACAGTATCGAAACCGGAAGCACCATCACAACAAACATCAGAAGTAGATCCAAGCGACTATTTCCCAATGGATATTGGAAGAGAGTGGACCTACAATATTAAATTAGGAAAAGTTAGCCCAATGATTCTTGAGGATGTAATAATAGCAAAAGATAATAAACCCTATAACTTTTCTCATGTAGGCCCTATTAATGTAAGTGCGGGAAACTATCGCCTAAAAATGCGAGTTGTAGAACCTTATTCAGAAGAGCTAAGATCATTAGGAGGCGTAGGGGTTGAAATTTTAGAAGATGAGTTAGGTTTTTATAGATTTGTTAGCCAAATATTCTGGCGCAGAGAAAGTCCTACATTCATAGGATCTCAAACAAGTATATTACAATCACTTATATACTCTGATTCTGAATTAATGTCAGTGTACCCTTATCCGCAACTTGAAGATGCCGACTCAATTCATTCCTACAGAACAATATTTATATGGGGTGGTGGAGGAATCGAACAAGAAGATGAAGAAGAAAGCTTTTTCTTTATTGATGTAGACAAAAACGTCCCCGGTTGGCAAGGAGTTCCATGTTATCATTTTACAAGAGAAGCAAAATCGGATGAATCTACTGGGTCTGAGTCAATAACTGAAGATTATTGGTATGCACCAAAAAAGGGATTGGTTAGACTTGAACAAAGAGTGAAAGGAGAAATTTCAATGACTTGGACTCTTAAATAACTTAATAAGAATACTATAATTTTGTATATCATTTTCGCATTACGCTCAGTAGGTCGATTAATGACATTAACTGGGCGTTTTTTTATCTCCCCAAAACGAGATTGAATTGTAAAAAAAGCATTAGACGGACAGGTGTGAAAGTTAGAATGTTTTTTTAAATTTGTAATAATAACCGAAGAAATTTAGAATCTTTTATGTTATATTTTTGCTATCCAACAATAAAATAATAAAGAAAGGAGGTGATTATGAAAAAATTAATCGCGTTTATTTTGGTTCTTTTGGTTCTTTTTGTATTTATGCCCTCAATTGCATTAGCAGCCCAGTTCAAATCTGGAGACAATATTAGTGTTACAAAGGATGAAAAGGTAAAAAATCTTTACACGGCTGGCGCATCTATTATTGTTGACGGTGATGTTGCTGGTGATTTAGTAGCAGCCGGTGGTAACCTAAATATTAATGGCAATATAGAAAATACTGCCCAGCTTGCAGGTGGAACACTTCTTCTTAAGGGTAATGTAGGGGAAAATGTTAGGATTGCCGGCGGAACAATCACTATAGACGGGAAAGTTGGAGAAGATCTAGTGGTGTTTGGCGGACAAGTAACAGTCAGTTCTTCCTGTGTTGTTTTAGGCGACCTTATTGTTTATGCCGGTATGGTTAACTTAAATGGTAAAGTAGATGGTTTCCTAAAAGGTTCCGGCGGAACAATTATCATTAATGGTACAGTTGAGGAAGATATTAATATAGATAATGCTGACACTGTTATAGTTGGTTCTGAAGCGGTAATCGGCGGGGACTTTAACTATTCTTCACCAAAAGAGGCTGAAATTAAGGATGGGGCACAAATTAAAGGAAAAACAAATTATAAACCTGTTGAGAAAGAAATACAAAGAGTAACTAGAGCCGGTAGTTTATTTTTCCGTTTTATCTTCTTTTTGGGTGGAGTTTTGCTTCTTTGGTTCATCATTCTTGTTGCTCCAAAAATGTCTAAAAATTTTGTAGAAAATTCATACAAAATGACTTGGGCAAATTTGGGTATTGGCTTTGCAATACTTGTAGCGGCTCCAGTAGCAATGATTATCTTAGGTATTACTTTGATTGGACTTCCGCTTGCTGGTTTTACTCTTACAGCCTACGTTGTATTTTTAGTACTAGCCAGTGTTCTTTCCTCTTTACTTATTGGATCTCTTTTTTATAAACTTCTTGTAAAAGGTAAAGAGTATGAAGTAAATTGGAAGGTTGTTTTGTTAGGAGTAGCAATATCCACTTTGGTAAAATTAGTACCAGTAGTTGGCTGGCTTTTAATCTTCGGGTTTTTCCTTATCGCCCTTGGCAGTCT
This sequence comes from uncultured Candidatus Saccharibacteria bacterium, assembly GCA_964346865.1. Lineage (GTDB taxonomy): Bacteria > Patescibacteriota > CPR2 > CAYFWR01 > CAYFWR01 > CAYFWR01. The sequence goes on along the minus strand of CAYFWR010000001.1, from coordinate 38,253 downwards.
TGTTGGCCGAACATTCACAACCCTCAAATCCCAAAGATAACTAATTATACTGTTATTTGAAGTATTATTAACTTAAAAAGGAGGTAAAAATGGCAAAAAGAAAAGCAAAAGTAGAGGCTGAATGGGATGAGGAATTGGAAAAGAAATTAGAAAAGAAAGCTGAGAAATGGGGGAAATCATGGAGTAAAATGTGCCAAGGCTCAGGTGTTGGCGGAGGAGCAGTATATGGACTGGGGCTTGTTGGTGCTCTAATTTATTTTATCTCAACTGCTACAGATTTCTGGGCAGGAGTTGTAGGAATACTTAAGGCAATTGTATGGCCTGGATATGTTGTTTATGAGCTTTTAGAATTCTTTGCTTTATAAAAACCAGATATTTTGTTTGGCAGAGAAGAAAAAAAATCGCCTAACCGGCGATTTTTTTATATAATAGTTAGGCATGGATAAGAAAAACAAAAAACTAATCATCAGCCTGATACTTACTGCTATTTTCTTACCATTAGCTATTATTGGAGGGTATTTTTATTTCTTCCAGAAAGAAAATACAGAGGAGTCGGTAAAAGAACAACCTCTTGTAAAAACAGCATCAAAGTTTGAAGTTTTTCCAGTTAGACTTGAAGATTTTTTAAGGCCTCCTAAAATGTACGGGCTTTGGCCCTATGGTGTGAGAGGAAATAGTGCAGATTCTCACAATGAAGGGCATCCAGGTTGGGACTTTGAGCTTAAAAAAGGTTCAAAAGTATATGCTGTGGCTGATCTTTTGATTCAGCAGATTCATAGCGGTGATCACCAAGAAGGCGATCAAGAAATAATGGTAATTGAAGCGAATGCGGAATTAAATAATGAAGGTTTTCATATAACCTATCATTCTGTTATTAATATTGAACCTAGCGTAGTTGAGGGAGCCAAAATAAAAGCGGGCGAGCCACTCGCAGAGGCTGGGTATCCACTTTCGGAAAATTCTGTTATGATTCACTTTGGAGTTTTCCCTCCAAACGACAGCATAGGTTCTTGCCCGGCAGATTATTTCTCGGATTCTTTAAAAGATACAATTAACCAAATAGTTGCTAATTCTTTAGATATAAAAACCGGAAAGCCATACGAATCTGTCTGTGTGGGAAAGATAGATAAAGAACTTTATTACAAAAATTATCCGGAGAATATAAAATATCTTGGTGGCGCCGAACAATTTGAGTAATTTTAAGAGATTTTGATTGTCTTAAAGAAAAAAGGGAAAAGTTTTTTGAAGTCAAGTTGGAAAATAAACCTTAGAAATTAAAATTGGAGAAAGGCAATGAGAAAATTGAGCTTGGAATATATTGAGGGGATTGGCGCTGTTTTTGGAATTTTATTCGGTTCGTTACTCCATTTTACTTTTGAATTAAGTAATCAAAATACCTTTATTGGTCTTTTTTCAGCAGTTAATGAAAGTGTTTGGGAACATACCAAACTTTTTCTTCTTCCTGTTTTACTTTTTGCTGTTATAGAATATCTTTATTTAAATAATCTCCCTGTGATTCTTTGGGCTAAGGTTATTGAGATTTTATTTGACATTACTTTTATTATTGTTTTCTTTTACACCTACACCGGAGCTTTAGGGATTGAATCGTTGGCAATAGATATAATCTCTTTTATGGTAGCAGTATCTTTAGGGAAATATCTGAGTTTTCGGATAATCAAAAGCAAGAGGGGACCAAAGATTCCGGCTATTTTTTCAGCTTTAATTTTGCTGGCAGTCGTCTGTTTTTTTGTAGTTTCTGCCCTTAATCCTCCTAAGCTACCTTTATTTTTAGATCAAAATACTCAAACCTACGGTCTCCCCTAATTAAAACCTTACAATAACTTTTAATTATCTCTCCATCTTTTAAACAGATTGGCATAGTTAAAGAGCTTATGTTATAATATTTTTATTGGGAAACCCAAAATTAATCTCAACTGATCAACAAGTAAAAAAAAGGAGGTTTTATGAAAATTCTTAAGAATCAAAAAGGAATTGCTCCGGCAGTTATTATTTTAATCATTCTTTTAGTTGTAATAACCGCCGGTGTCGGAGGTTATTTTGTTTATAATATTTATTGGCAAAAACAGACGGTTCAAGAACAAGGACAAGCAGAAATTAAATCTGTTTTTACCAAAATAGCGGATCAGCCAGAAGTAACTTCATTTAACGATAAAGACTTTTTTAGTAAATACGGATGGTGGATAAGAGATGACAACGAATGGGTTCAATTTACCTTTAGTAATGTTGATACCTCAAATTTAGTGGGCGACGATCTTACCCTTAAACTAAAATTGGGAGTGACGAACAAAAGAGATGGTGATGAAAACTTAGACGGAGTAGTAGATGTTATGCTAAATCCCGAAATAGGACAAAAAAGCATCAATTATATAAACGTTATTTTAGAAAACAAAAACCAAGGGCAAAAAGCGGTTGCTATGGGAAGTGGCGGAACATATTGGGCATATAGAGATCTAAAAATAAAAAAGAGCTTTGTGGTTGATGGTAAATTAATAGTCCGGCTTTATAGAACAAAAGATACAAATTCTGCCCCTTCGGCTGTGGGTAAGGTTGCCAAGGTCGAAATTGTCACAGAAAATGAAATAACAGAATTAAAAGTTCCTGAGGGGGTTTATGAAAACGATGATCCTAAAACTGTCCATATAAATATTCCAACTGATTCAACTGGGGGAATTGCCCAAGAAGGGATTGCCGTTCTCTTTGGAAATAAAAAACAATAAAACTCATCAAGTTAAACAAATATTTAACCTAAAAGGACAATAAATGACTGAAGATAGAAAAATGGGAGGTTATTTATTCTATTTTTTAACTTTTGTAATTGGAGTTGGGGTTGGATTTGGAATCTTTCAAGCGATTAATTGGTATTACAAAAAATCTATTTTAAATACTCCTGAGTCGCCGAGCAAAAAAGAAGCTCAGAGTGTTTTTGCTTTGTCTAAAAATGTTTCTGCTTCTTTGGTTTGGTGGGATCAGGACAATGGATTTGAAACTATTAAGAAAAATAAGGATAAAATTAGCACTTTAACCCCTTTTTGGTACAAAATTAAAGAAGACGGCTCAGTCCAAAAGTTTACTGGGGCAGAAGACGAAGAAGTTATCCAATTTACTCAGAATAATAAAATTAAAATTATTCCAACTATTACGAATGATTGTGAGCCTCATGATGTTGAACAGGTAATTAAAAAAGATGATTTAGTAAATAAACATATTGAAAATATTATGAATTTGGTAGAAAAAAATAGTTACGATGGTATTAATATTGATTATGAATGCTTGACTGGTGAATCGGTCCGTGATTATTACTCAAGCTTTATTAGAAAATTATCTGAACGGTTGCACGCTAAAAGCAAAATCCTTGTAGTTGCTTTACATGCTAAAAGTTCTGATATGGGGGCATGGGAGGGACCAGCTACTCAAGACTGGGAATTGCTAGGAGAAGCATCTGATCAAGTAAAGATAATGACCTATGATTACCATTGGTCAACCTCCGAAGCTGGAGATATTGCGCCTATTTCCTGGATGGAAGAAATTTTATCTTATGCTACCAAAAACATTGATCCAAAAAAGATTTATTTAGGTATTAATTTTTATGGTTATGATTGGATAGAAAAACAGGCAAAAGATTTAACTTATAATAATGTTTTGGAATTGATTAATAGGTTTAATCTGGAAATCAAACTTTCATCTGAAAAAGAAAAATATTTTACATATACTGATAATAATGAGGACCATACAGTTTATTTCGCGGATCATGAAACAATTACCGAAAGGATAAAACTGGTGGAAAAGTATCAAATAGCTGGTATTGGAATATGGCGCTTAGGCCAAGAAGATCCTAAAAATTGGGAAGTTATAACAGAGCTATTGAAATAGATTTAAAGAGGAGGTAAAGATGAAGATAAAAAGTTCGGCTTTTGAAAATAACCAAACCATTTCTTCAAAGTATACTTGTGATGGGGAAAATACCAGTCCTCCTCTTTCTATTGCAGAAGTACCAGAGAATACCCAAAGTTTAGTTTTAATTGTCGATGATCCCGACGCTCCGGCCGGCACCTGGGTTCACTGGACTATTTGGAATATTGACCCTAAAACCAAAGAGATTCCCGAAGGCAGCGTTCCTTCTGGGGGAAAAGAGGGAATAACCAGCTTTGGTAATACCGGATATGGTGGGCCTTGTCCTCCTTCGGGGACTCATCGTTATTTTTTCAAAATTTATGCTTTAGATACAAAACTCGAACTTTCCCCCGACGCTACCAGTTCTAAAATCGAGGAAGAAATAAATGGTCATATTTTAGCCAAAGATGAGCTAATTGGTTTTTATAGCCATAAGTAAATAAAAAGGAGGATAAAATGGCAAAACTTGAAAAGAAAATCTGGCCAAAAAATTTTGAAGATGTTTTAAGTGGCAAAAAGAAATTTGAACTTGGGTTGGCTGACTTTTCTATAAATCCCGGGGATACTTTAGTTCTTAAAGAATGGGATCCCAAAGCTCAAAAGTATTCCGGTCGCCAAATTGAGAAAAAAGTTTCTTATGTTATAAAAACCAAAGAGACTAATTTTTATTCTAAAAAAGATATCGAAAAATACGGCTGGCAAGTTATCCAAATAGATTAAAAAGAAAAAGAATCTTTAAGAAGGGAAAGGAGGTAAAGAGTCTCCTTTTTTATCCTATAAGTAAATTAAGTAAATTTTATAATAAAGTTTACAAAACAAGTTTTTTTGCTATAATCATCTTATTCTGTGATTCTTAGTAGTTTGGCAACAAAATATTGGAGGTGAGATAAGATGCCAAGAAGAGTATTGGTATGTTTGATATTTTTGCTTTTAGGAATCGTCTTTTTGTTTTATTCCCCAGAATCTTGGAAAATTGTTGGAGTTTTCTTTATTTCCTTAGCTTTTCTTTCATTTTGTCTATTTCTCTTGATATTCCCGAGAATAAATAAGAAAAATGAAGAAATAGAGACGCTCTCAGAAAACCCATTAGTAGGCCTTACTCAAGAATCTTTTCTTGATCCTCGACTACCGTAAGATTAAAGGAGGAGGTAGAATTCATGATTGTTCTTAGTATCGCTTTTTTGTTGATTTTTATTGGTTTAGTGTTAGTAGATATTTGGGCGAGTTGCCTTTGGAGAAGAATATTAAAGAGCTTCAAGGTCAACTCAAGGCCTTCAGAATCAGAGTTAAAAGACAATTGGACTAAATCATTTAGAAACTCACTGCTATTTGGCGGGGGATTAATATTGTTTATTGTAGCTATAGTAGTAGTTCATGATTTTCTTCCGGGGTATCCTCAAATCACAGCAGTCTTGGCAGTTATACTATTTTTCATTATCCCAGTTCTTTCAGTGATATTTAATTCTCCTTGGGTTAGAAAGGAAGGGGAGTTAGGAAAGAAAAAGTGAGATAGTATAATAGTATAAAGGAACAGTATTTAGTATGGAGATCATTTGGCTTATCGGCTATTTTGGTCTCCTTTTTCTTTTTCCCTAAATTTTGATCTTAAATCATAACTTTTTATATTGCGATCGCAATATATTTTGTTACGCTTTGAGCCGGAATTGAAAGCCCATTTTAAAACTCTTAAGCTTGCAGGTTGTTTTGGTTTTGGTTATATTTAAGCCAACAGTTTTGGTTGAAAAAATTGAGGTTGACCGTTTTTTGATAAGAAAAACAAGGAGGAGTTATGAGTGCCTATGGAGTTTTCCCATATGTTTATCCAATTCGCACAGCAGAAATGAAATGCAAAGAAAGGTATATTGGGTTTAGATTTGTAGGGAAGATACCAAAAATACTGTTTCCTAATAAAGATATTTTTACAGTTTGTTATGCCTATTTCAGATGGTTAGATGATATTGTTGATTCTGTCCGACTCGATCCAGAAGTAGTCAGATTTAAAATCAAAAGAGAACATCAATTTTTAGAGCTGCTTTATGGAGAAAAAGAGACACCTGAAGAACTATCAACAGAAGAATTATTTTTGGCCCACTTAGTCCGTTTTGATATTCAGCATGCTAAGAATATGCAAGAGGATATAGAAAGACTCTTGAGTGCTCTGGAGTTTGATGCGAAAAGACACGGCCACATATGTTCAAAAGAAGAGATAAACCGGTATATAGAAAATAACGCTATTCCCTATATAAATATTGCTCTCAAGATTTTTGATGTTTTCGATTTGCCAAAAGAAAATCTTTATGAACTCGGCAGATGTGGTTTTATAATCGACTACATTAATGATCTGAAAACAGATATAGAGTTAGGTTATATCAACATTCCCAAGGAAGAGTTAGTAGCCTATAGAATTAACCTGGGCGATTTCAATTCAGCAGCTTTAAGACAATGGGTGCAAGATAAGCTTGATTATTTAGGGAATCAAATTTCTGAGTCAGAAAATGGATTAAATCGACTTTCTGGCCTTGCTGGGATTTTTGCTTACTTTTTGCTTCGCAAAAGAAAAATTAAATTAAGAATCCTGAAAGATAAATGGAGATAAGAAAAGGAGTGAGATAAGGATGAAAGAGATAAAGATGTTTCTGGTTTTGTTTGTTGTGGCACTGGGATTTTTCTTTGCGATAGTGATTAATGGGATAAAGAGAGCTAGTATTTATGTCATAAATCCTAGAATGTTAGCCAAGATTTTTTCGATCTCGTTCATTTTCGCTTCCTTCTACATTTTCCCGCCAATCTTACTTTATAAACTGGGTGCTTTAGATTTAGCTCTTTGGTGGGTTTCATTCAGCATACCAGGAAGTCTTTTCTTCATGCCATGGATGATTGATTATTATGACGGAGTGTGTACAAGGATCTCAGGGTTTATCGATGATCGGTCTGATCAATTAACACATCCGCGCTGATTATATTAATTATGGCTTAAGGAGACCGTATTTTGGTCTCCTTTTTTCTTCCCCCTTTGATTTGTAACCATATTTTGTAGTTATTCGAAAATAACTCTTGTCAAGTTCCCCAAAATCTTATATACTCTTTTTATCCGCCTTCGCATAAACTTCTTGCTTATTGATAAATCTACCTCATAAAATATCAATATAGCTTCGGCGGATGTCGCTAACAAACGAATTTATAAGAGTCATGAGCTTTTCTTAAAGCTCCATAGCGGAATTGAGTTTGATTAATCCACCTCTTCCTGTGGAAAACTTTTAAGGTTTGTGAATAAAAACCCTTTACAAAAAACAAAAAATCTATATAATTAACTAAGCAATATTAAATTAATTCGCTATTCGCTACTTACTATTAGCTTTAATGAGGAGGAAAAATGGCTGAAAAATTTGAACGAAAGAAACCCCATATTAATGTGGGAACTATTGGTCATGTTGACCACGGGAAAACAACTTTAACAGCAGCGATTACTAAAGTTTTAGCAGCTCAAGGGGAAATTGACAAAGAACATATCCGAACCTTTGAGTCTATCGACAATGCTCCAGAAGAAAAGGAACGGGGGATTACTATTGCTGTAGCTCATGTCGAGTACGAAACCAAAAATCGTCACTATGCTCACATTGACTGCCCAGGTCACGCTGACTACGTAAAAAACATGATTACTGGGGCTGCTCAAATGGACGGAGCAATTTTAGTAGTCTCAGCGCCAGATGGGCCAATGCCTCAGACTCGTGAACACATCCTTTTAGCTAAACAGGTTGGTGTTCCTAGTATTGTCGTCTTTTTAAATAAGATTGATATGGTTAAGTCTGAGGACAAAGAGTTAACTGATTTGGTAGAAATGGAGATTCGAGATCTTTTGAAGAAATATGAATTTCCTGGAGACAAAACTCCTATTATTAAAGGGAGCGCTCTAAAAGCCTATGAATGTGGTTGTGGTAAGAAAGATTGTCCTTGGTGCGGCCCAATTTTAGAGTTAATGGATACTTTAGATTCTTATATTCCAGAACCAACTCGAGATGTTGACAAACCTTTCCTTATGCCCATTGAAGACATTTTCTCTATCAAGGGTCGAGGGACAGTGGCTACTGGAAGAGTTGAGCGAGGTAAAGTTAAAGTTAATGAAGAAATTGAGATTGTCGGAATTCGTCCCACCAAGAAGACTACTGTTACTGGAGTTGAAATGTTTAAAAAGATGCTTGACGAAGGGATGGCTGGGGACAATGTTGGAGTTTTACTTCGAGGAATCGAGAAAAAAGATATTGAGCGAGGCCAAGTTTTGGCTAAGCCCAAGTCAATTACACCCCATACTGAATTTGAAGGTGAAGTCTATATCTTAACCAAAGAAGAAGGAGGGCGACACACCCCATTCTTTAAGGGCTATAAGCCTCAGTTCTATATCCGAACCACTGATGTAACTGGAGGAGTAGAATTACCATCTGGGGTAGAAATGGTGATGCCTGGTGATAGTGTTAAGTTGAAAATCAAGCTTATCCAGCCAATTGCTATGGAAGAAGGATTGAAATTTGCTATTAGAGAAGGAGGGAAGACTGTGGGGGCTGGAGTAGTTACCAAAATTATTGCATAAAAAAGGGATATGATGGGATATAAGGGTTTATGAAGGGATATAAAGAGATAAAGCGTTCCTTTATTTCCCCTAATTTCCCCTTATTATCCTTAATTAATCTTATTTATCATGGCAAAAAAAGAAGAAAAGGAAGTACCTAAACAACGCATTAGAATTAGACTTAGAGCTTACGATCATAAAATTTTAGATCAGTCAGCTAAACAGATTTTGGAAACAGCAGAGCGGACCAATGCTAATGTTTCTGGTCCTGTTCCTTTACCAACTGAAAGAAAGCCAATTACAGTTTTAAGATCAACTAATATCGATAAAGACTCTCGGGAGCAATTCGAAATGCGAGTCCATAAAAGATTGATTGATATTACTGAACCGACCAGCAAAACTATTGATTCTTTAATGAGCTTACAACTTCCAGCTGGTGTAGATGTTGAAATAAAAATGTAGCTAAAATAGAAACTAAAATAGAAGGGCAAGGGGCCCGCGGGCCCCTTGCCCTTCTTGAATCTCAATAACTTTATGTTATAATTGTTATGGTATAATAGTTCTATTAATTATTAAGTTAAAATATTCTAACATCTGTCCATACCAATTAATATAATTAATGCCCCGATTCCACTAACCTGCCTGCCGGCAGGCAGGAGTTCTATCGGGGTCTCCCCCGGCTAACGTCGGGGTCGGGAGGATAAAAATGAAAAAATTAGACAATTCTTTCAACAAGTTCAAGACTGAGTCAGGAATATCCCAGATTTTTATCATTATCATTGTGGCCTTAATCACATCCGGGTTAGCTAGTGCTGGGGTTTGGTATTGGCAACAACAAAGAATTAAAGATGTCGAGGATTCTTACAAAACCCAAATAACCAAACCAAAAACCACCCCAACCCCATCACCATCACCTTCTGTAACCCCATCTGGAGCCGCGAACTGTGAAGTAGATTTGCCAATTTTAGTTTTTACTCCAGGAGGCCTTTTTACAGAGGCAGAAAAAAATGATATTAAAAATAAGGTAACAGAACCGTATTTTGATTATTATAATGAAAATGGTATTGAAATTGTTACACTTTCAATAGAAAAATACGCCGAAAGCGAGAGACCAGCAGGATATATGTACAATGCTTTTTCGATTGGGAAAGATGGTGTTAATACAGGTTGGCTTTTTGGAAAGGAAGGAGAGGAACTTTCATATTGGTTCCCTGAGTGTATGGATGCCTGTCCATTTTCTGATAAGTTCAAAGCCGAACATCCAGAGGTAATTGAAGCTTATGAGAATGTTGGTGGCTAAATAATTAATAAGGATAAAAATTAGTCCTGATATCCACTTACGTTTCGTCGGGACCTCCCCCGACTAACATCGGGGGCGAGAGGTAAAATATGGAAAATTTAATCAATCTTGTTGACATCACAAGACAAAGCAAAAATAAAGGTTTTTCTCAACTGTTTTTGATTATCATTGTCGCCTTAATCTCAGTTGGATTAGTTGGAGCTGGGGTTTGGTACTGGTTTCAGCAAGAGATCAAGAAAATTGAGGATTATGACAAAAAGTTAATAATGTTAAAACCAAAGATAACTCTAACACCAAGTCCGACATCTTCGCCATCACCAAGCCCCACAGCCGATACTACTCGGCCAACGGTTAGTTTTGTCGGAGAAATGAAAAGATTTTCCAGTAATTGGCAGTTTCAGTTTAGTGAAGCAATGGATCAGACAACAATTACAGCTGGTAATATAAACTTATATGCGGTAGGGTTATCTATTGGGACAGCGGGAGAAAAGAGTTTGTCAAATGACATCTTAAATGAATATGGTCTTTCCTATAATGAGACAGATTATACTTTGACTATAAATTTAAGCGTAAATCCAGATCTTCTTATTTGCGCTTCTTGTACTTGGGAGTTGGAATTTACTGATCAAGTTAAAGACTTGGCCGGAAATTCACTTGTTGCAAAAACATTTCAAATAGAAGATTAATTAAAAATGAAAAAATTAGATAATTCTTTCAACAAGTTCAAGACTGAGTCAGGCGTATCTCAAATCTTTATCATTATCATCGTCGCATTAATTACAGCTGGTTTAGCTGGCGCTGGGGTTTGGTATTGGCAACAGCAGGAGATCAAAAAGATAGAAGATTCCTACAAGACAACAGGGGTATCAAAGCCCAAAACAACCCCATCACCATCACCCACTACTACAACACCCAATAAGACTACTGGTTGGAAGACGTATAAGAATAAGAGGTATGGGTATAGTATTAAATATCCAATTGAGTGGTTATATGCTGAGGAAGGTCAAGATCGAGTAGGTTTTGCTCCAACGGAGGAGAAACTACACAAACCTGGCAGCGACATTTCATCGCCGATTTCAGTGATAATATTTACTAATTCTGAAACAATTCAGAACTGGAAAGAAGACACAGATTATTATGACTTTCAACATACTGTTACTACTTTAGGTGGTTTAGAGGCTTTTAGAAGATCAGGTACAAACAAGGAGAATACAAAATTTCCAAATTGGAAATGGATTAGTGTTGGTGCTGAGAAAAATGGAGTATTGTATATTGTAGCTATTTATGGCCTTGACTCCAATCCATATCAAGATATTTTTGACCAGATGCTTTCTACTTTTAAATTCACCGATTAACATCTTGGTTAGATTGAAAAACAGGGCTTTTGGGTCCTGTTTTTATTTCTGTTAGCTGTTTTCTGTTTGCTGATGACTTAAAATTATTGTTGACATCTACAGCTTTTTTCGCTATATTTATTAAGCAAAGTTATATTTAAAACGAAAATACTTTAATTTCGTTCGGAGAGAAAGAAGGCTCCGACCAAAGCGTCGGAGGACCACTTTCTCGCCGGTAGTTTGTTTTGTTACTAAACACGAATTTGACACGAATCTAGAATAAACCGCACGAATCTAACACGAATACACTAGTGTAAGATTAGTGTAGTAAAATTAGTGAAAATTAGTGTGGATTATTTAACGCAAACATATGAAAGGGATTTTAGGTAAAAAAGTAGGAATGAGTCAGGTTTTTGACGAAAAAGGAAACGCCGTTTCGGTGACAGTTATCGAAGCGGGGCCTTGTATTGTAACTCAGATTAAAACCAAAGAAAAAGATGGTTACAAGTCAGTTCAATTAGGCTTTAGTGAGGCCAAAAAACTTAACAAACCAGCTGAAGGGCACCTAAAAAAGTTAAAAGTTAAAAATGAAAAATTCCTTCAGCAAGGCTCAGGACAGGTAAAAATTAAAGATCTGAGGGAGATTAGAGTAGAAAAAAATGAACTTTCTGGAGTTCAGGCGGGAGACAAAGTGATGGTTGATATTTTTAAAAAAGGAGAGTTGGTCAAAATAACCGGGATTACTAAAGGGAAAGGATTTGCCGGAACCATAAAAAGACACGGATTTTCTCGCGGTCCTAAAACCCATGGCTCTCACAATATTCGCCAACCAGGCTCAATTGGAGCAATGTTTCCAGAGCGAGTTTTTAAAGGCAAAAAATTACCTGGGCGAATGGGGACAAATCAGTTAACAATTAATAATTTAAAGGTAGTTAAAGTAGATAAAGAAAATAATTTATTAGCAGTAGAAGGATCGGTTCCCGGACCTAAAAAAGGCTTACTTTTAATTAGATCAGAAGGGATAAAAGCCAAGGAAGAGATCGAAAGACCAGAGCCAAAAGAGGAGCCAAAGAAGAAAGAGAAAGAAGAAGCAAAGGAAGAGTCCAAAGAGGAGGCTGGTAAGAAAGTAGCCGAGTCAGATCAAAAAGAGGCCGAAAAATCGGAGGATACCAATGGCTAAAGTAGCAGTTTACGACACAAAAGGCGAAAAGACAAAAGAATTAAAATTAGATCCAGAGATCTTTGATAAAAAGATTAACGAAAGACTCCTTTTTGAGGTTACCCAAGCTTATTTAAGTAACAGGCGTCAGGCAACCGCCAAGACCAAAAAAAGAGGCGAGGTTTCTGGCGGTGGAAGAAAACCTTGGCGTCAAAAAGGAACAGGACGAGCCCGAACCGGGTCAATCCGAAATCCTCTTTTCCGAGGCGGTGGCATAATTTTTGGCCCAACTGGAGAACAAAATTATAAAAAGGTTATTCCCCAAAAAAAGAGGAAAGCGGCTCTTTTATCTGCTCTTTCTTCAAAAGCCGGAAAAGACCAAATTTTAATAGTAGGTAAGTTAGAATTTAAAAAACCAAAGACTCGCGATTTAATCGACATTCTTTCTAAACTTCCAGTTGAAGGACAAATTCTTTTGGTTATCTCTGAAAAAGATTTTAATTTAGCCAAATCTGCTTCCAATATTCCCAATGTTTATGTTACTTTAGCCTCCAATTTAAATGCTTTAGAGATTTTAGGCGCTGATAGAATTATTTTTGTAAAAGATTCCTTAGAAAAGTTAGAAAACCGGGTTAAAGGAGTAAAAAAAGAAGTTAAGAAAGTATCAAAGGTGGGAGAGGTAAAAGAAGTGTCAAAAGTAGAGAAGAAAAAAGAGACAGAGCCCAAGGGAGAAATTAAGAAAATCAAGTCAAAGAAGAAGCTAGTAAAGTCATCCTCTAGTAGAAAGAAAAAGGTGAAAAATGAAAAAAGGCGAAAATAATATCATAATTCAGCCCTTAATTACCGAAAAAGCGGTCGGGAGTACTGAAATTGATAAGTATATTTTTAAGGTAGTAAAAAAAGCCAATAAAATTGAAGTTAAAAAAGCAGTTGAAGATAAGTTTAAAGTTAAAGTTTTAGATGTCAATATTATTAATATTAAGGGGAAGAAAAAAACATTTAAGAGGATAGTTGGCAGACGAAGTGATTACAAAAAAGCGATTGTGACCTTAAAGAAGGGCGAGAAAATAGAGATGTTTAAGTAGACACGAATCACACACAAATATGATTAGACCACACGAATCAACACAAATTATTAGAGAAAATTAGAGATTTAATTAGAGTAGAAAGTCAAAGATGGCAATTAAAAAGATTAAACCAACAACCAATGCCAGAAGAGGAATGACAGTAGCGAGTTTTAAAGGTCTTACCAAAAAAAGACCAGAAAAGTCGTTGACTTTGTCTTTGTCAAAACGAGCCGGACGAAATATTTCTGGGAGAATTACAGTGCATCATCGAGGTGGCGGAGCAAAAAGGCTCTATAGAATAGTTGATTTTAAACAGACAAAAGATATGCCGGCAAAAGTTAAATCAATTGAGTATGATCCCAATCGTTCAGCTTATATTACTCTTTTAGAGTATGAAGATAAAAAAAAGGTTTATGTTTTAGCTCCCCAAAAATTAAAGGTGGGCGATACGATTCTTTCTGGCGAAAAAGTTGAGGTAAAACCCGGGAATAGAATGCCTTTAGGTAAAATTCCGGTTGGTACTTCTATTTACAATATTGAGCTTTATCCTGGTCGAGGTGGTCAATTAGCTCGAGGAGCGGGAGCAAGAGCTCAATTAGTTGGAAAAGAAGGGAAATTTGCTCAAGTAAAACTTCCTTCTTCTGAGATTCGAGTGGTTCCTAAAGAAGCCAGAGCTACCATTGGTGTAGTTAGTAATCCAGAACATTCAATAATTAAAATTGGTAAAGCGGGGCGAAAAAGACATATGGGAATTAGACCATCAGTTAGAGGGAAGGTAAAAAATCCAGTTGATCATCCTCATGGCGGGGGAGAAGGGCGTCAGAGTATTGGTCTTGTACATCCTAAAACTCCCTGGGGAAAGCCAGCCTTGGGTTACAAAACCCGAGATAGAAAAAAGAAATCTAATAAAATGATTATTAGAGAAAGAAAAAGATAGTTACCAATGATTACAAATATTTATACAAATAATGTTACAAATAGGGTTAATATAAAAATCATCCTGAGCGTAGGGCCTGGTGCCTGCCCGACGGCAAGGCGGGGGTTCCCTACGCGAAAGGAAACCTTATATTTTGGCGAAAAGTGTCGAAAAACACCTTTCATCGGGGTTCCCCAAAAATCTGTCGATTTTTTGGGATGAAATAAAAGGGGTTTTTCGAAGAAAGGTAGAGATGGCAAGATCAGTAAAAAAAGGTCCTTATGTTGATGAAAAGCTATTAAAAAAGATATTAGCTTTAAGACCAGAAGAAAAGAAAATTATTAAGACCTGGGCTAGACGAAGTTCTATTTCGCCAGAAATGGTTGGTTTTACTATTGCAGTTCATAACGGAAAAGAACATATTCCAGTCTTTATTACCGAAAATATGGTTGGTCACAGATTAGGAGAATTTGCTCCAACTAGAAAATTTAAAGGCCATGGAGGAAGAATAGCAAGAGAACAAGCAGCGCTACAAGCAGCAAAAGCTAATATTCCTTTTTCCCAAAAAGAAAAGGAACCCAAAGAGAAAAAAGGAGAATAAATGGAAGTAAAATCCCAGACCAAATATGTTAGAATGTCATCCCAGAAAGGCCGAGAAGTACTTTATCTTATTAAAGATAAGAAAGCTCTCGAGGCTTTAGAGGTTTTGAAGTTTGTCCCCAAGCGAGGAGCAAAAGTAATTTTTAAAGCTCTTAAAACAGCAATAGCTGATGCTGAACATAATTTTCGTTTAAAAAAAGAGGATTTATATATTAAAAAAATTACAATTGATAAAGCCCCAGTCTTAAAAAGATTTCGGCCTCAGGCTAAAGGAGCGGCTCATCCAATTTTAAAAAAATTAAGCCATATTACTGTAGTTCTTGCTGGTGAAGAGAAGTTGGGGAAGAAAGAAGTCCAGGAAGTTAAGGCCAAGAAAGAGAAACCTCAGGTAGAAAAGAAGGAGATAGCCGAAGAAAAGAAGCCAGAAGCGAAACCTCTTGAAACTACTCAAGAAAAGCCTTTTGAAGTTACTCAAGGTAAACCAGAAGAAATAAAAAAAGAGAAACCAAAAACCAAAGAAGAGGGAGTGATTAGAAAAATATTTAGGAGAAAAAGCATTTAAGTGATAAATAAGAGAAGATAAAGGAAAATTATGGGACGCAAAATTAATCCAATTAGTTTAAGACTACAGGTCAAAAAAAACTGGAGATCCAAGTGGTTTTCTAAGAAAAATTATAAAAATTTTTTACATGAGGATATAAAGATCCGCAAAGTTGTTTTAGAGAAGTTGGAGACAAAAGCAGGGATCGCCAGAGTTGATATTGAAAGAAGTGCCAAGCAAGTAGTGATTACTATTCATTCTTCTCGTCCCGGAGTGATTATTGGTCGAGGTGGAGGGGGAGTTGAAGATTTAAAGAAAGAATTAGAAAAAATCGCCAGAAGCCAAATAAAAATCAATATTGAAGAAGTTAAAGATCCTGAAGCCAATGCTAAGCTTGTAGCTTTGAATATTGCGGCTCAAATCGAGAAAAGAATCTCTTATAAAAGAGCGATGAGACAAGCAATTGATCGAGCAATGAAAGCAGGAGTCCAGGGAATTAAAGTGATGGTCAGCGGAAGATTGGGAGGAGCAGAAATTGCCCGAAAAGAAAAGTTATCCCAAGGGAAAATCCCTTTAGGGACAATAAAAGCCAACATTGATTATGCCTTTAAAACTGCTTTGACTACTTATGGGATTATTGGAGTTAAAGTTTGGGTTTATAAAGAGGAAGAGAAAGTAGAGAAAAAGGAATCAAAAATAGAGATTAGTTAGTTTTATCTTGACTTTACTAAAGTTGAGTTGGGATCGGACTTAGGAGAAAAAACAGATGCTTACACCAAGGAAAACTAAATATCGAAAATCACAAAAAATGCCCTTTTCTGGCAAGGCGAAAAGAGGAGCCTCTATTGATTTTGGAAAATTTGCTTTAAAGACAATAGAAAAAGGTCGACTATCTTCTCGACAGATTGAGGCGGCTCGAAGAGCAATGACTCGATATGTAAAAAGAGGAGGGAAAATTTGGATTCGGGTTTTCCCTGATAGACCAATAACCAAAAAACCTCAGGAAGTTCGAATGGGTGGAGGAAAAGGTAGTATCGATCATTACGCTGCTATTATAAAGCCTGGCCGAATTATTTTTGAGATAGATGGAATTCCTGAAGAAGTAGCTAAAGAAGCTTTAAGATTGGCAGCTTGTAAGCTACCAATTAAAACCAAAATTTTAGTTAAAGAAGAAAGGGTCGAAAGTGAAGATTAAAGAGATTTTAGGCAAAAATGAGCAAGAACTAAAAAAAGAATTAGAAAATCTTTCTGTTAAACTTTCTAAATTACGTTTTGATATTGTAACCAAACAAGGTAAAAATGTTGCTGAAGTAAAAAAAATTAAAAAAGATATCGCTCGAATTAAAACAATCCTTAGAGAAAAAGAAATTGTAAAGGAGGAACAAAATGAAAAGAAGAGTTAAAGGAACTGTTAGTTCGACTAAAATGGAAAAGACTGTTGTTGTAACAGTAGAGAGATTAAAAGAACATCCGATTTATAGAAAGAAATATAAGGTTAAGAAGAATTATAAGGCTCATTGTGAACTTCCGGATATTAAAGAAGGAGATATTGTTGTTATTGAGGAAACAAAACCAATTAGTAAGGATAAAAAATGGATTATTGTAAGTAAAGGAGAAAGTAAATGATTCAACAAGAATCAGTTGTAAAAGTTGCTGATAATACTGGTGCTAAAGAGATACAATGTATCCGAATTCTTGGTGGTAGTAAACATAGATACGGAAAGTTGGGAGATGTTTTTGTTGCTTCAGTTAAGTCAGCTATTCCAACCAGCCAAGTTAAAAAAGGAGAAGTGATCCGGGCAGTTGTTGTTAGAACTAAAAAAACTTACCGGCGGAAGGATGGGACAACTATTAAATTTGATGATAATGCTGCAATTATTATTAATAAAGATAGAACACCAAGAGGAACAAGAATTTTTGGTCCGGTAGCTCGAGAGCTTCGAGATAAAGGTTTTATGAGAATTATCTCTTTGGCTCCGGAAGTACTGTAATAGTTAATGGTTTACAATTCACAATATAAAAGATGAAAATCAAAAAAGGAGACAAAGTAGTAATAATTTCTGGGAAGGACAGAGGAAAAACTGGTGGAGTAGAAAAGTCTTTACCAAAGGAAAGCAAAGTTGTGGTTTCTGGTCTTAATATCGCAAAAAAGATGGTGAAACCAAGCAAAAAAAATCCAGGAGGAGGAATTATTGAATTTAATGTTCCAGTTTCTGTTTCGGACGTGGCTATAATTTGTTCCCATTGTGGGAAAAAGACCAGAGTAGGTTATGTAATTAAAGATAAAACTAAAATTAGAATTTGTAAGAGATGTAAGGAAACACTCTAAACGCAGATTTACGCGGATAATCCGCGCCAGTTGGCGGGACACGGATAAACGCAGATCAAAAATCAGCGAGAATCAGTGATAAAAATCGGAGATTTTTATGAGTAGATTAAAAGACTTGTATCAAAAAGAGATAGTTAAGAAACTTATAGAGGAGTTTGGTTTTAAAAACCCCAACCAAGTGCCAAAAGTTGAAAAAGTTGTTTTGAATGTTGGAGCGGGAAAGGCAGTTTCTGATAGTAAGATATTAGACCAAATATTGGATAGTTTAGCAAAAATCACCGGCCAGAAACCAGCTAAAACCCAGGCCAAGAAGTCCGTTGCTGGTTTTAAGCTAAGAAAAGGAGCTGTTATTGGAGCGAAAGTGACTTTAAGGGGAGAGAGGATGTATGAATTCTTAGAAAGACTTACTAGTGTTGTTTTGCCTCGGGTTCGAGACTTTCGAGGCTTAAAAGAAAATGCTTTTGATGGTCAAGGTAATTATAATTTAGGATTAAAAGAAATAACAGTTTTCCCAGAAGTTTCTCAAGAAGAGTCAATTTATTCATTTGGTTTAGTGATTACCATTATTATTTCTGTTAAAGATCAAAATAAGTCCAAAAGACTCTTAGAGCTTTTGGGATTTCCATTTAAAGTGTAGAAAGAGGTAAATTATGCCTAGAAAAGCCTTAGTAGTAAAAGCTCAAAGAAAACCTAAATACAAAACTCGTAAGGTTAATCGCTGTAAGATTTGCGGTCGATCCCGCGGTTATTTGCGGAAATTTGGGCTATGTCGAATTTGTTTTCGAGATTTGGCTTCTCGTGGCGAAATCCCTGGAATTACCAAAAGTTCCTGGTAATATTACAAATGACTACAAATGATTATACGAATGAAGTTACAAATATTGAAAAAACATATTAAAAAATTCTATTGGTTAAAAGGAAGACTCCTATTTATTATTAAACTTTAAATAACGAATATTAATTATTTGTAGTATATTTGTATAGACATTTGTAACAATTAGTAACAAAAGGAGTAGTATGGTAGTTACCGATCCAATCGCCGACATGTTAATAAGAATTAAAAACGCCACTCTTTCTGGTAAAGAGAATGTTTTGATACCTTTATCAAAAATGAAGCTAGAAATAGCTAAAGTTTTAGCCGAGGAAGGATATATTTCTGATTTTTCGGTTCTAAAAGAGAAAAATTTTCCTCAAATTAGTATTAGACTAAAATTTGAAGATAAAACCCCAATAATTTCTGAAATAAAAAGAGTGAGTAAACCAGGAAGACGAGTTTATACTAAGAAAGAAGATATACCTCGAGTCCTCCAAGGTAGAGGAATTGTAATTTTATCAACTTCAAAAGGAATTATAACTGGAGATGAAGCTAGGAAAAAAGGTTTAGGTGGCGAAATTTTATGTAAGATTTGGTGAGGCATGAATCATCATAAATTTGATAAATAATACAAATTAACACTAATAACTATGTCAAGAGTGGGTAAAAAACCAATTAAATTAGAAGAAGGAGTAACCTGTGCTAAAGAGGGTCATCGAGTTTTGGTAAAAGGTCCTAAAGGAGAGCTTTCTCTCCTCATTGAGCCTGCTTTTGATTTAGAATTTAAAGATAATGAAATTATTGTTAAAAAAATAAAAAAGACTCCCGAATTTGAAAAGTTTTTTGGTTTGACAAGAACTTTAATTTTTAATATGGTACATGGGGTAAAAGAAGGATTTGAAAAAAGACTAGAAATTCATGGAGTTGGCTATAGGGCTTCAATGAAAGATAAAACTTTAGTTTTAAAAGTTGGTTTCTCGCACCCAGTTGAAATTATTCCTCCTGAAGGAACTGAGATAAAGGTTGAGAAAAATACAATCATTATTTCTGGAATAGATAAACAAGTAGTTGGAGAAGTAGCGGCAAAAATCCGTAGCATCAGAAAACCAGAGCCTTATAAAGGGAAGGGAATAAAATATGTTGGAGAAAAAATTAAAAGAAAGGCTGGTAAAGCTGCTAAGGCTCAGACGACAGAATAGGGAACTGATTGGTTAGAGGAAAATTAATAAAAAAGAGACAAAAATGCTTACTGAAAAAGAAATCCACCAGAAAAAGAGAAAAAAAAGGGTTAGATCAAAGATTTTTGGGACAAAGGAGTGTCCTCGGCTTTCGGTTTTTATATCTAATAAACACATAGTTGGTCAGATTATTAATGATGAGAAGGGAGAGACTTTAGTTTATGTTTCTGATCAGACTCGTGATTTTAAAAATATTACCGGCACCAAAACTGAAGTTGCAACTAAGATTGGGGAAGTTTTAGCCAAAAAAGCAATAGCAAAGAAGATTAAAAAAGTTATTTTTGATAGAGGGGGAAAGCTTTATCATGGTCGAGTCAAAGCTTTAGCAGAAGGAGTTAGGAATAAAGGATTAGAATTTTAGTAATTGAACAAAAATTGTGTTCATAATTAATAAGGCAAGAAATGACAAACCTTAAGAAAGAAACAAAAGTTGGGATAGAAGAGGAGTCGAAAGGAGAGGAAATCGAGGAAAAAATAGTTCAAATTGATCGAATTTCTCGAGTTGTTAAAGGTGGAAGGAGATTGAGGTTTCGGGCAGTTGTTGTTGTTGGTGATAAATCAGGGAAAGTTGGAATAGGAGTAGCTAAAGGAACCGAAGTCCCAATTGCTATCTCTAAGGCTGCTCTAAAGGCAAAGAAGGCAATAATCCCAATTTTGATTAAAGATACCACCATTCCCCATGAGGTTTACTACGAATTTGCTGGAGCTAAAGTTTTTCTAAAGCCAGCAAGCGAAGGAACTGGGATTGTAGCTGGGGGGCCAGTAAGAGCAGTAGTAGAAGCAGTAGGGATTAAAGATATTTTAAGTAAGATGCTTGGGTCGGGGAATAAAGTGAATAATGTTTACGCTACATTTCTGGCTTTAAAAAGTCTTAGGCCGATAAAAGAGAAGTTCAGGAAAGAAGACTCAAAAGGTAAATCAGGGACAAAAAAAGACATAAAAGTAGAGAAAAAGATTTCTAAAAAATCTAAAAAGAAAAGATAATGAAGTTACATGAAATTAAGATAAAATTTAATAAAGGAAAGAAGCGGATTGGGAGAGGAGCTGGTTCTGGCCGGGGTAAGACAGCTGGCAGGGGAACTAAGGGACAGAAGTCAAGAAGTGGAGGGAATATCCGCCCGGGATTTGAGGGGGGACAAATATCTTTAATTCAAAGGATTCCTAAAAAAAGAGGATTTACCTCACTTCGACCCAAAGCCAAGATTTTGAATTTAAGTGATTTAGAAAAGATAAAATCAAATATTATTAACAAAGAGAAATTAGTTGAGATTGGTTTTATAAAAGATAAGAGAGATAAGGTCAAGATTTTAGGTAAGGGAGAAATCAAAAAGAAATTAACGGTTAGCGTTGATTCTGTATCTCAATCTGCTAGAGAAAAAATTATCAAAGCAGGGGGAACTATTAAAAACTTATCTTAAAGTATTTTTTTGGAAGAATAAAAGTGTTTAGTAAATTTTTATATCAGATTTTAAAAGCCAGAGATTTAAGGAGTAAAATCCTTTTTATCCTTTTTATCTTTGTAATCTTTAGACTTGTTGCTCATATTCCAGTTCCCGGGCCGGATCCGGTGGCAACCCGAGAGTTTCTGTCGGAATTCTTTGCTTCTCGTTCTCTTTTGGGACTTTTGGACTTCTTTTCTGGAGGAGCTGTTAGTAATTTTTCGGTGGCAATGATGGGGTTGAGTCCTTATATTAACGCTTCAATTATTATGCAACTTATGACCATTGCTGTTCCCAAATTAGAGGCTTTAAGTAAAGAAGGGAAAGCTGGTTATGAAAAAATTAATCAGTATGCTCGTTATCTAACAGTTCCTTTGGCAGCACTACAAGGATATGGAATGTTAGTTCTTATCCGAAAGTCAAGTGCTCAAATGGGAAAAGATATTATTGGTAGCCCCTCAATATCTCAATGGGTTTTAATGATTGTAGCTATTACAGCAGGGACTATTTTTATTATGTGGTTAGGAGAATTAATTACTGAAAAGGGAATTGGTAATGGGATTTCACTTCTTATTTTTGCTGGTATTTTAAGCCGGGTTCCGATTTCAGCCAGTCAGGCTTTAGCAGTTGCCAGAGGAGATACTACTAAAATGATTGGGGCAGTAGTAACTTTAGTTTTAGGATTTTTGGTTATTTTAGCGATTGTTTATATGGAAGAAGCTCGAAGGAATATTCCTATATCTTATGCTCGACAAGTCCGAGGAATGCGAATGTTTGGTGGAGTTGACACTCACCTTCCCTTAAGACTTAATTCAGCTGGGGTTATTCCTATTATTTTTGCTATGTCTTTTATGTTTATCCCTAATTTTATCGGGAATTTCTTTTCAGGAGCAAAAACTGCCTGGGTAGCTGATTCGGCCCGGGCTATTAGTAATTTCTTTCAGAATAATTTGTATTATAGTCTTTTTTATTTCTTTCTTGTAGTTGGTTTTACATATTTCTATACTGCAGTAGTTTTTAAACCCCCTGAGGTAGCGGAAAATCTTCAAAAACAAGGTGGATTTATTCCTGGAATTCGGCCAGGAAAAGAAACAATTCAATTTTTAAGAAAAATTTTATATCGAATTACCTTATTTGGAGCTCTTTTTTTGGGGCTGGTTGCTATTTTGCCATATCTTTCCCCAAAGTTAATTGAACAAATTGCGGGGAGCAGTCTAAATGCAGCCATAGGAGGGACAGGAATTTTGATTGTAGTAAGCGTTGCTATTGAAACATACCGGCAGATTAAAGCTCAATTGGTAATGAGAAGTTATGAACAGTATTAATCAAAAATCTCTTGTCAAAAATTAATTTTTGAGATATAATATCCGAGGTACAGCATATGAGTGATACAAAGGAAGTAATTGAAGTAGAAGGAACCGTCCTTGAGACTCTTCCAAACGCAATGTTTAGAGTAGAGTTAGAGAACGGGCATGTTATTTTAGCGCATATTTCTGGAAGAATGAGAATGAATTATATCAAAATTCTTCCAGGAGATAAGGTGACAGTCGAAATGACTCCCTATGATTTAACTAAGGGTCGGATTACTTATCGGCATAAATAATAATTAACATTTGACAATTTACATTGAGATCCTTTGTTAAGTGTAATTTGTCAGCTGTCAGTCACAAGTTGTAAAAAATGAAAGTTAGAGCTTCAGTTAAAAAAATTTGTTCCAAATGTAAGATAGTAAGGCGTAAAGGCGTCGTTAGGGTTCTTTGTGATAATCCTAAACATAAACAGAGACAAGGCTAGGTCATGAATTAAGTCTCGAATATAAAATTAGCGAACATGGCAAGAATTGCTGGGATAAATATCCCTCAAGAAAAGAGAGTAGAGATTTCTTTGACCTATATTTATGGTATAGGCCGGGCTTTAAGTAACAAGATTTTAAAAGAAGCAAAAGTAAGTCCAGACACTAGAGTTAGCAAACTTACCGATAATGAGATTAGTCGAATCAAAGAGATTATAGAAAAAAAAATTCAAATAGAAGGAGATCTTAAGCGAGAGATAACTTCAGATATAAAAAGATTAAAGGAAATCGGTAGTTATCGAGGAGCACGACATAGTTTAAAGTTGCCTGTTAGGGGACAAAGAACTCGGACCAATGCTCGAACTAAAAGAGGAAAGAAAGTAACAGTAGGGAGTGGAAGGAAAAAACCTGCTGAAAAAACTTAGGTTAAATCATATTAATTTTAGCAAATCAGATAGGATAATAATTATGGGAAAAACTAAAGGAAAGACAGAGAAAGAAAAGCCAAAAACAAAAGAAAAGGTAGTTCGAAAAAAGAAAGCCAAAGAGCAGATTACTTTTGGGATTGCTAGAATTCAATCTACCTTTAACAATACCCTAATTACTATTACTGATCGAGCTGGGAATGTTCTTTCTTGGAGTAGTGCTGGATCTAGTGGGTTTAAGGGGTCCAGAAAAAGTACTCCTTATGCTTCTCAAATCGCAGCTGAGATAGCGGCTAGAAAAGCGAAAGAATATGGGGTTTCTAAGGTAGATGTCTATGTTAAAGGGATCGGGAGCGGCCGGGAAGCCGCGATTCGATCTCTCCAGTCTTCAGGAATTTATATCAATTCAATAAGAGATATTACAGGAATCCCTCATAATGGTTGTCGGCCTAAGAAGCCAAGGAGAGTCTAGAGGCTTCCCACCCGGATTAACACGAATCCAACAGAACAATTAGTGTAATATTAAGACAATCAAATTAGTAAAAATTAGTGGGGATATAATAAGTGACTATGAATGAGAGTTGTTCAAAATGTAGAAGAGAGGGAACAAAACTTTTCTTGAAAGGAGAAAAGTGTGTTTCTAGTAAGTGTCCGTTTGTAAGAAGAAATTATCCTCCAGGTCAGAGTGGTGTTAGTAAAGGGAGTACATCAAAAAGAGGTTTAAAGTTGTCAGACTATGGAGTGGAACTTCGCGAGAAACAGAAAGTTAAACGGATTTATGGGCTAAGAGAAAGGCAGTTTCGGAATTATTTTAAAAAGGCTGGGGCAAAAAAGGAAATTACTGGAGAAGCCCTTCTTCAGTTGTTAGAATTACGACTTGATAATATTGTTTATAGATTAGGTTTGGCTAACTCCCGAGAGTTAGCAAGACAGCTTATTAGACATGGCCATGTTTCTGTTAATGAGAGAAAAGTTGATATTCCTTCATATCAGGTAAAAACTCAAGATAAAATAGGAGTTTTACCAAGCTCAGAAGGGAATAAGTATTTTAAAGAAATTTTACCACAAAGACTGAAAGAGGTTAAAATTCCCAGTTGGCTCTCGTTTGATTCTAAGAAATTAGAGGGAAGAGTTTTAAATATTCCGACTCGAGAGGATTTAGATACCTCAATTCAAGAACAATTAATAGTTGAGTATTATTCAAAAAAATAATAGAGGATTTAATCCTTTGGATTTATTTCAAAGGATTCGTCCTGAAGGAGAAAAAAGATGTTATACGATATTCATCTTCCAGGAGTAAAAGAGATTAAAAAAGAAGGGAATGTTGGGGTTTTTAGTATTGAACCCTTATTCCCTGGGTATGGGATGACTTTGGGGAACTCTTTAAGAAGGGTAATTCTTTCGTCTTTACCAGGGGCAGCAGTAGTAGCAGTGAAAGTTGATGGAGTTTCTCATGAATTTCAGACCATACCTCATATAAAAGAAGATATGGTTGAAATTATTTTGAATCTAAAAAAACTTCGGCTTAAGGTCTTCTCAGACAAAGAGGAATATCTCTATCTCTCAGCTGACAAAGAAGGTGAAGTTAAAGCACAAGCTATTAAAACTCCTCAAAATGTCGAGATTGTCAACCCAGATCTTCATATTGCGACTTTAGACAGTAATAAAGCCAAATTGGGAATGGAGATCAGAGTCGAGACTGGTAGGGGCTATGTCCCAGTAGAAAAAAGAGAAGGGGAAAAATTAGAAGTGGGGATGATTGCTGTCGATGCAATCTATACTCCCATAAAAAGGGTTCGCTATGATGTTCTTAGTACTCGAGTAGGTCAAATGACAAATCTAGACAAGCTGGTTATAGAGATCGAGACTGATGGAACTATTACTCCAAAAGAAGCCCTATTTAAAGCAGCGGAGATTTTAGTCGATCATTTTATGGTAGTTTCTGGCAAGGAGGTAGATCGGATGATAGTCGAGGAAGAAGGAGCTAAAAAAGAAGATCCAGCAACCAAAATATTAGTTGAGGAAGTTAATCTTTCTCCAAGAACAACCAATGCTCTTTTGAATAATGATATTCAGACAATTTCTGATATTTTAAGGTTATCCGATGAAGAACTAAAATCACTTAAAGGTTTTGGGAATAAGGCTTATATTGAGGTTCGGGAAAAAATAGATGAATTAGGTTTTCAATTCAAAGAAAGCAAAGAAAAAGAAGAAAAAAAGAAAGAGTAAAAGATTCATCCTAAAGAAGAATTAATCCAAAAGAAGGATCAATTATGCATAGACACAGTTACAAAGGACGAAAACTAGGGAGGAAAAGAGGAGCAAGATTATCTCTTCTTAAAAACTTAGCGACCTCAGTTATTCTTTATGAGGAGGTAAGAACTACTCTAAAAAAAGCTAAGGAAGTTTCTCCTTTGGTTGAAAAAATGATTACAATTGGGAAAAAAGGTGACATTTCTGCTATAAGAGAGATTAGAAAAGCTCTTTCGGATACTACCGTTGCTTTAAAGATTGTAAAAGAGATTTCCCCAAGATTTAAAAGTCGTAAAGGTGGATATTTAAGGATTTATCGCTTAGGACCAAGAACTGGCGATGGAGCTCCTATGGCTCTTATAAAATTTTCACCATTTGATGAGATTAAAAAAGAAGCTTCTTCTAAAGAGAAAACGGAAGGTCAGGATAAAGAGAAGTTAGAGTTAAAAAAGAGTAAAAAACAAACTAAAACTAAAGGAAAACAAGAGGTAAAAAAGTGAAAACCTACACTCCCAAAATTGGTGATATAAAAAGAAAATGGTATCTTGTCGATGCTAAAAATCAGATTTTAGGGAAATTAGCAGTGGTAGTCTCCAATCTTCTTAGAGGGAAAAATAAACCTCAGTTTTCTTCTCATCTAGACGTAGGGGATTATGTTGTGGTAATAAACAGTAAAGATATCAAGGTTACTGGAGAAAAACTAG
>CAYFWR010000001.1:4450-11766 GCA_964346865.1 uncultured Candidatus Saccharibacteria bacterium | reverse complement strand
GATTATGTTGTGGTAATAAACAGTAAAGATATCAAGGTTACTGGAGAAAAACTAGAAGATAAGAAATATTATCGTTATTCTGGATACCCTGGAGGACTAAAGAGCCTTTCTTTAAAAGAGATGATGGATCGAGATCCAAACCGAATTGTTTATCTAGCAGTTAAAGGAATGCTTCCTAAAAATAGATTAGCTGGTAGAATAATTAAAAAACTTAAAATTTATAAAGATAGCAGTCATCCTCATTCTAATCAGAAGTTAGAGGAGATAAAGATTAATTAGTAAGTTTATAAGTTTTTAGGTTACTAAGGAGATAATGATGACAACCAAGATAAAAGTGAAAAAAGAAGAAAAGAAAGTAGAGACTAAAAAAGAATCCACTTTAGAAAAATCAAAAGGTAAATATTTTTTTGGCCGAGGTCGAAGAAAAGAAGCTACAGCCCAAGTTAGAATTTTCCCAAATGGCAAAGGGAAAATAGTGATTAATAATTTAGGGATAGATAGTTATTTTTTATCGGAGGATTTAAAACAGATTATCATTACTCCCCTCGAAATTACGGGTAACCTAGGAAAGTTTGATGTTACTGTAATTTGTAAGGGGGGAGGTAAAAAAGGTCAGGCAGAAGCAATAAAACTAGGAATTAGTCGGGCTTTAGTTACCTTTTCCCCAGAGCTCAAAACGACTCTTAGAAAGGCAAGTTTTTTAACCCGTGATCCTCGAGAGAAAGAGCGAAAGAAGTATGGCCTCAAAGGAGCTCGCAAGGCACCCCAATCTCCAAAACGATAGTAAAAAATAACCTTACAGTAAGGTTATTTTTTATATTGTTTAAGTTTTATTTAATTTTTTCTTATGGTAAAATAGTTTTGAGTCAAACATATAAAATCAAAATAACCTAATTTTTACAGGAAAGAGGATTTTCTAAAGACAAAAGGAGGGTAAGTGGATAAAGTTTACGAGACTCTCGCCGGTATATTATCGAATATTGTAGGTTTTTTCTCAGATAAAATCCAATGGTTTTTGAGCTTAAGAGATTTTCGTTCGAACTACCTTATTTTTATAGATATCGCTTTGGTAGCTTTGCTTTTTTATTGGGCTTACCTTCTTTTTAGTCGGGCTCATCGAATTTTTTGGGGTCTGACAGTTCTAATTTTAGTTTTGGCTTTAGGTCAATTATTAGAGTTAACAACAATTAGCTGGCTTTCTAGTCATTTGATTTTTGTTTTTATCGTTGCTATTCCCATTATTTTTCAACCAGAGTTAAGGGAATTTTTAGAAAAAATAGGAGGAATTCGTTCGAAAAAAGATGAAAAAAAGAAAGAATAATGAAAAAACTTTTGTATAAAATTTTTATTCATAATATCGGAGCAAAATTACTTTCTATCATTTTTGCTTTTAGTCTCTGGATTTATGTAGTTAGCTCTGGGAATAAAATCGACTTTTTCCCAGCTGACTTTCAGATTAAAATCAAAGGAGTCAGAGAAGATTTAGCAGTAGCAAATGACTTAGGTAAAGTTAAAATCAAGATTAAAGCCCCAATTTTAGTTTGGAAAAGTCTTTCCTCGGATGACTTCGAAGTTTACATTGAATTAGCTGGTTTAGATGAAGGCGTAGAACAGGTTGATATCAAAGTTATTTCTAAAAATCAGGGGGCAACTGTCTTAGAAAAAGATCCGCTTTATGTATTAGTCCGACTAGAACCAAAAATTAGCAAAAAATTACCTATTGTCGTTGAAAATAAAGGAAGTCCAGCTAAAGATTATAAGGTTGGTGAAGGAGTTTCAGAGACAAAAGAAGCTGAGGTTTCTGGGGCTGAAAGCTTAGTTAAGAGTTTAAGCTATATTACTGCCTTAGTTGAGCTAAAGGGTGACGAAAAATCTCCAATCGATGCCTCAGTTAAGTTAGTAGCCATCGATGCATCAAGTAATATTCTCAGTAATTTAGAATTTTTTCCTTCTTATGTTCACGTAAATTTACCAATAATTCAGCTTATTGAAATTAAATCAGTAGGAGTAAAAGTTAAGGTTACTGGAGAGCCTGAAAAAGGATTTTGGGTTAATAAAATCCAGGTTGATCCTCAGATAGTCACTATTTCTGGAGAGATAGATTTTTTAAAAGATGTAGATTTTGTTGAGACAGAAGCTATTGATATTACTGGGACTTCCTCGAGTGTTAGTACTCGAGCTAAATTAGTTCCCCAAGATAAAATTAATCTTTTAGTAGATAAAGATGTTAAGGTAATGATTTTTGTAACCGGGACCCCTTCTATTAAAAGTCTAACTCCTAGTATTAATTATCAGAATGGTGGCGGTAGAAAAGCATCATTATCAGAGACAATTACCGTTACTGTTTCCGGCCCACTAAATATTCTTAATTCTTTAAAATCTGATAACGTAATTTTAAACGTTGATTTAGGTGAATATTCTGGTTTGGGAATATATACCTTGATGCCCAAAAAAGAAATGGTTCAAATCCCAGATCAAGTTGAAGTGATTAAAATTTTACCAACCTCAGTTTCTCTAACTATTTATTAATATTAGATTTTGAATTATAATTTAATTATAAGCTGTTAATGAGAAATAGTAATGCCAATCCCAGAAATAATTTAAAGATTGTTCTTTTTATTCTTTTCGTCTGCCTTTTTTTTGGGACCTTTGGATTTATGGTTTTCAGTGATAAAGGGGCTTATGAATCTATCTACCTTACAATAATTATTCTTTTGTCCCATTTCTATCATGAAGTTCCTGAGCCAACTGGTGCTCAGATTCTTGTTGTTCTTTTGATGATCGGAAGCCTTATAATGATTGCTTTACTTATTAAGTGGCTTACTGAGTATATTGTCGAAGGACAATTAAGAGGAAGTTTAAAAAGAAAAAAAATGAAAAAAAAGATTGATAGTTTAAAAAATCATTATATAGTTTGTGGTTATGGTCGAGTTGGAAAACAGGTAGCAGATGAGTTAAAGTTTGAAAATCTTCCTTTTGTAGTTTGTGACAGAGATCCTCTTAGGATTAAACAGATTGATAAAAAGGGTTACCTTTGGATAGAAGGAGACCCAACTATTGAAGAAACCCTAATACAAGCAGGAATAGAAAAATCAAAGAGTTTAATCTCAGCTTTAGGAGAAGATGCTGATAATTTATTAGTTGTCATAGAGGCTCGTTCTTTAAACCCCGATTTATACATTGTGGCTCGGGGAGAACGAAAAGAGAGTGAGAATAAGTTACTTAAGGCTGGGGCTAATCGAATAGCAATGCCCTATCAAATTGGAGGTTATCATATGGCAACAATGGCTATTCGTCCCTCAGTGGTAGACTTTTTAGATGTGATTGTTGATGGTAAACATAGTGAGCTTCAGGTTGAAGAAATTGAAGTTGATAAAAATTCTAGTTTAATAGGGCAAAACTTGGCAACCACTTTGTCTCGAAAAAAGACTGGGACTACAGTTTTAGCAATCAATAAAAATGATGGTTCTTCTAAGATTAATCCCTCAGGTGATGAAATTTTAAGTTCTGGTGATAAGTTAATAATGATGGGGACAAAAGGACAACTAGAAGGTATTTCTGAACTGATTAAAAAATAACCTACATTTTTAGAGCGGAAAAGTTTTTTGGCTTTTATTTAAATTTAGAAGGAAATTATGGATAAAAAATATCTTAAAAAAAGAAAAAAAAACTTAGAAAAAGAACTTTCTAAATTAGAGAAAGATTTAGAAAAAGTAGCAAAAAAGAGAGGGAAAGGATATCGTCCGGTTTATCCAAACTATGGTGACACTGATGAGTCTAATGCTGCCGAACTTTCTGAATTTGAGTCTAATTTGGCTTTGGAGCGTAACCTTCTTTCGATGATTGGAAAGACTAAAAAAGCTCTCTTAAAAATAGAAAAAGGGACTTATGGTGTTTGTGGGAAATGCGGTAAAACTATTTCTAAGGAACGCTTAGATGTTTTCCCCCAGGCAACCCTTTGTATTAATTGTCAGAGTAAAAAGAAGTGAGATTAGTATTTTTATAAACTATAAATAAAACAGATTTATTAGATTTTAATTAGATCTCTTTCTAAAAAATTATGAAGAAAGTCCCATTTGAAATTATTTTTGAAGATAATGATATTTTAGTAATTGATAAGCCCTCAGGAATATCCATTCACCCAGTTAGTTTATCTTATAAAGAAAAGACAGTAGTTGATTTTATTTCTTCTAAAATAAAGGATAAGAATAAATTTGAAAAACTTCGACCAGGGGTTGTCCATCGTTTAGATAAAGAAACCTCAGGACTATTAGTTATAGCTAAGAATAAGAAGTCTTATGACAATTTAGTTCTCAAGATAAAAAAAAGGGAAGTTAAAAAGAAATATCTAGTTTTGGTTTGGGGAAAAGTTTCTCCCAAAATTGGAACTATTAAAATTCCTTTAGAAAGAGGAGTAAGTTATCTAAAAATGGCGGCAAAGAGTTTTGGGAAATATGCCAAAACTGATTATAAAGTAAAAGAATATCTTAGTAACTTTAGTTTGCTTGAAGTCCAGATTTTAACTGGGAGAACTCACCAAATTCGAGCCCATTTTTCTCTAATTGGTTTCCCAGTGGTTGGAGATAGAGTTTATGGAAGTAAAAAGAATCTGGAAATTGTAAATAAATTAGGGCTTAAACGACAGTTTTTACACGCCTATTTTTTAGCCTTTAAGCATCCCAAAACAGAAAAGTGGTTAGAGTTTAGAAGCGAATTATCAGATGATCTTAAAGATTTTTTAAAGAATATTAAAACTATAAGATAGTAGGGTTTGATATTTAATTTATGTTACAGCTTCTTTTGTGGTAAAATAACTTCTGTAAAATAGTAACTAAGATGAAAGAAAAACAGACTTGGCCGATTGTTGGCCATGAGAAAATTGTTAATTTTTTTATAAATAGCCTTAGGAAGCATCATCCTTCTCATGCCTATCTTTTTTCTGGTCCTCCAAATGTTGGGAAGGCAACAGTGGCAAAAGTTTTGGCTCAGACTTTACAGTGTGAAAAAGGAGAAAATTTTCCTTGTGGTCAATGTTATAACTGCCAAAAGATTATTCAAGAGGTTCATCCTGATATGTTAGCTATTTCTGGGAAAGATTCTTTAAGAATAGAAGAAATTCGAGATTTAAGACACTCTTTAAGCCTAAAACCTTATTCTGGTAATTATAAAATAGCCATTTTAGAAGATATCGAAAGAATGACGGCTGAAGCTGCTAATAGTCTTTTAAAAACCCTAGAAGAACCAGCTCCAAAAACTGTCATTATTCTTATTTGCGAGGATATTAAATTTATTTTTCCAACTATTGTTTCTCGTTGTCAAGTTTTTAAATTTGGCTTAGTTGAACCTAAAAAAATTAAGAATTGGCTTAAGGAAACCTATGCTTTAGATGACGATTTAGCCTTAGAGCTTTCTCTTGTCTCAGGTGGTCGTCCTGGAATAGTTATTTCTAATATTTTTGATGATCAGTATCTTTTAAGACGAGAAGAATTAATTAATCTAACCTTCGATATTGTTAAAGCTGGTTTGAAAGAACGATTAGAGTTTGCTAACACTCTTTCTTCCGATCCTGAAAAGACAGAAGAAGTTTTAAACTTTTGGCTTAGTTGGATTCGAGATATATTTTTAGTAAAACAAGGATGTTTTGATTTTGTTGTTAATTCTTCTAAATTAGAGAGTCTTAAAGAGATAGCCAAAAATTACTCCCTAAAAGAAATGTTTAATTTTTTAGAAAAAATAAAAGATACCAGGTATAATTTAAAAGAAAATATTAATACCAAATTACTCTTAGAAGTTTTGGTTTTAAATTTTAGAGTCACGAGTTAAGATCGCGAATTGAGGCTGGTGAATGACCTAATAATTATTAGAAAATAAGATAAAATTTGAGATAAAAATTAGCGATTTAATGAGGACTAGAGAAAGGACTAATGTTATTATGATTAAAACTATTGGTGTTCAGCTTGATGCTCAACTTAAGGTTTATGATTTTAAAGCGAAAGCTAAAAAAGTAAAACTTGGCGATAAAGTCATAGTCGAAGCTGGAGAAGGGATATTGTTAGGAAGAGTTGTTTATGTTGATAAGAAGGTAAGTGAAAAAGAATTAGAAAGCCCTTTAGGAGAGATTAAACGGATGGCTACTGAAGCTGATTTAAAGAAAGAAGCTAGACTAAGAGAAAAAGCAAAAGATATTCTCCCTATTTTTGAAGATAAGATCAAAAAATTTAATCTTCCAATGAGGGCAATAACAGCCTCTATTACTTTAGATGAAGAGAAAGTAATTCTTTATTTTATTTCTGAAAACCGGGTTGACTTTCGAGAATTAGCCAAAGACTTAATTCGAACCCTTAAAAAACAGGTTAGACTTCATCAAATTGGCCCTAGAGACGCGGCAAGAATATTAGATGGTTTTGGGGTTTGTGGTAGGCCCCTTTGTTGTAACCTCTTTCTAACTAATTTAGAAAGTATTACTATGGATATGGCGAGGGAACAAAATATTGCTTTTAAAGGATCAGAAAAAATATCGGGAACTTGTGGAAGATTGATGTGTTGTCTGGCTTTTGAAAATGATTTTCTAAAAGAGAAGCCGAAAGAAGAATCTCAAAAAGCAGTAAAAAAAGAAAAATCCTCTCATTTTACTGAGCAAGAAAAAACATCTAAAAGAATAAAAGAATCAAAGAAGGAAAAGAAAAAATGATTGAAATAATAATTGTAATTATATTAGGAGTTATTTTACTTATTTTAGCTAAAAGACTACCTCAGACATCTTCTCCTAGTAGTTTTGTCAAAAAAGATGAGGTTGCCGAAAAGATTGAGGCTATAGAACAAGAAACTCAGAAGGAGATTGAAAAAGAGACTACAGAAGAGCTTAGTTCGTCTTCTCTAGAAAAAGATAAAATTGATGAAGATAAAAAACAAGTATTAGACATTTCTTCAAAAGAAATCGCAGACGATGTAAAGTCTCTGACTTCCAAAGCAATATCTAAGGTTAAAGAAAAAGATTATACTAAAGCCGAGGAACTATATAAAAAAGTTTTAGAAACTGATAAAAATAACATAAAAGCTCATGTTGGTTTAGGAATTGTCTATATTGAAAAGAATGAACTAGAAAAAGCAATAGAGTCTTTAGAAAAAGTTTGCGAACTTGATCCAACTAACGCTTCTGCCTTAAATAATCTAGGCTTAGCTTTTTACGCCAAGGGAAATTTTAAGAAAGCGATAGAATCTTATGAAAAGTCTCTTTCTTTGAATAATAAAATTGTTCATCGATTTATTAACTTAGCCTTAGCTTGCAAAGAAGATAAAAATTTCAAAAAGGAGGC
>CAYFWR010000001.1:0-4350 GCA_964346865.1 uncultured Candidatus Saccharibacteria bacterium | reverse complement strand
TAAATAAACGAGTCTCAGATGGGATCGAGCCGAAGTAGCTCAGTGGTTAGAGCACCAGTTTTGCGCCAGCCCCGCACTTTTGCCGGGGTAGCTCAGCGGTAGAGCAGTAGTTTTGTAAACTATTGGTCGCGAGTTCAAATCTCGCTCCCGGCTCCAGTTTAAAAAGTGCAGGGCAAATAGGTCGGAGGTTCAAATCCTTTTCTCGGTTTCAAGGTAAATTTCTTTTTCGGGATAAACAGCAGGTTGTGGGTTAGAGTCCCTCCATTGGCTCCAGAAAAATTTCTTCGGGATAAACTGAGTGTCGTCCCGATGACTGTCGGGACCTTCGGCTCCATAATAATTACTAATTCAAAATTATTAATTAACAATTATAGAGGGGTAGGTACCGAAGTGGCCAAACGGGGCAGACTGTAAATCTGCTGGCATTCGCCTTCGGGGGTTCGAATCCCTCCCTACCCACCATTCGACTCGTCACATTATCATTCCTCGCTCATGGTCTTCGACCACAAAAAGAGATTGAAATTTATAAAAATAAATAAGAGCCGGATGTCCTGAGCTTGTCGAAGGGCTATCCCAAAGTTTATATTAACAATCTTTAAAAGAAAGGAGGGAAGGTGAAGTCTAAAAAAATTTTAGCAGCAATAATTGATGGAATTATTATTTTTGCTATGTTTTTTGTTTTTAATGTTGTTTTTAAGTACATTTTTTCTGTTGAAGGGACTACTTCAAACTGGATAATTACTGTTAAAGAGTATTTTTGGCCGGTATTTTGGATAGTTTTGGTTCTTTATTTTATTTTTCTCCACAGAGTCTGCTCAATTGGCCGAAAGATTGTAAAATAGATTCTGATCGGATTTAAATTGTTTTTAGGCAAGGGCTTTATTTTTAAGTTCTTTGCTAAGATAGCTCAGCTTCCCAACACTTCGGTCGGGATAAAGTCCGAGAGTAGTTTAAACTGAGGTAATCGAAGTGCCGATGTAGCTCAGTTGGTAGACCCATCCGCGCTGTAGGTCTGCCCGGATAGCTCAGTTGGTAGAGCACTTCCATGGTAAGGAAGGGGTCACGAGTTCAAGTCTCGTTCCGGGCTCCAGATGTAGATCCAGGTAGGCTGAGCGTAGCCATGTAAGATGTGGCGCAGCGAAATTCGCTTCTGACGGAGAGTAGGTCACCCCGACGTTCGTCGGGGTAATCGGCTCCATTTCGGCGGGCAGGCATTAAGGATGAGGTTATCCCGATGATATGTTGGGGTTCTCGGCTCCATCTTCCCCGAGGTTACATCGGAGTCGATATCAACTAGTTTGAAAACTATGATTATTGGAATTGCAGGAACAATTGGATCAGGAAAAGATACTATTGCAGAATATCTTGTTAAAAAAGGTTTTTATTATTTTTCCTTATCTGATGAAATTCGAGAGATTTTAAAAGAAAAAAATATTCCTGAGACTATAGAAAACTTAGTAAAGATGGGAAATAAGTTAAGAAAAAAATTTGGGCCTAGTTATTTAGCCAAAGTAGTTAAGAAAAAACTTAAAAGGCCTGCAGTTATAACTAGTATAAGGAATGTTAATGAAATTAAATCCTTTAAAAAACTTAATGATTTTTTTCTAATTGGGATCACGGCTAATCGGAAGATTAGATTTAAAAGGATTAAAAAAAGAAACAGTAAAAGAGATAAATTGACTTACCAGAATTTTGTAAAACAAGAGGAGGCTCAAGAGCAAGCTGGAGAAAATGAAATACATCTTTCTTTATGTCTGAAAAATGCCGATTATTTAATAGAAAATAATGGTACATTTGATGAATTATATAAAAAAGTTGAAGAAATAATTTACAGTATAAAAACCCTTGATAAAGTTTAGTTTTTAAGGTATAAATTTAAGATACTAAATCGGCGTTGATTAGCGTCAATATCTGCCTAAATCAACGTCTTTCAGGAGAAAAATGGCTAAAGAAAATCGTCCGGTAATTACCTTGGAATGCACCGAGTGTAAAAATCGTAATTACGCCACAACAAAAAATATTAAAAATACCAAAGATCGATTGCAGCTTAAAAAGTTCTGCAAGTTTTGTCGTAAACATACTTTACATAAAGAGACAAAATAGCCCTTAGCTTTCAGACTTCGGACATCAGTTTTTAGAAAGCTGAAGACTGAAGTCTGTCGGCCGATAACTAACGAAGGGGCGTAGCTCAGTTGGTAGAGCGTCGGTCTCCAAAACCGAAGGTCGCGGGTTCGAAGCCTGCCGCCCCTGCCAAAATTTAAAATTTTCTTTTATTATATTTGCATCTTGAAATTTTTATATAAAAGAAGGAGGAGGGAGTTGGTATGTTTTGGCTCTCAGGAATTGAGCCTGATATGTATAAAAAAAATGTCTCTGGAATTCCTTTTTCTATCTTGGGACAAGCAGGTATCAGATTCTATATCATTGATCTTGACAATACGATTAGTTTGAATGGCGTTTTGGATAGGAGAGCGGTAGAAGCACTAGGGAGAGCTGTCAAAGAAGGAAATATCGATGGTTTAGTGATACTGACAAACACGATTTATGGTAGGAAAAAGATAGAAAGAGCAGAGGGATTTGCAAGGGAGTTAAACGGCTTAATTAATCTTCCAGTAAAAGCAATCTGTCTTGACTTTTTCCATCGCAAACCCAAGCCATACGGATTTACAAAGGCTTTAGAGGAATTTGGTTGTGATAAAAAAGAAGTTGCTGTGGTCGGCGACCAGCTGGTAAGTGATATAAAAGGGGGGAACAATGTTGGGATCTTTACTATTCTTGTAGATCCCTTAGGGCCTTATTCGTGGAGGTATATTCTACCTCTAAGGGCTTTAAAGAATCGTTTGGCTCATCGGGGGTTAAAGTTGCAGCATAGTTGAGTGAAGGATTTTATAAAGGTCTATCAGCGACCCGTTTGGGGTAAGTCGTATTAAATTATACGCACCCGAGCGGGTTTTTAAAATTCCTCTTGACTTAGGATAATTTTTCGCTTATAATTTTTCTAGAAAGCCGAGAGGCTGTTTTTTAAACGCGAAAAGTCGCGAAACTAGACACTAAATTACACTAAACTAAGCGCGAAATATCACTAAAGTTTTAGAAATGACGCAAGAACTTCTTTATAAAGATTTAAGTTATAATCTTCAAGGCGCTTTGTTTGAGGTGAGAAAAGCATTAGGTCCTGGATATAAAGAATCAATTTATCGTAAAGCATTAGAGTCGGAATTCAAGAAAAGAGATATAAATTTTGAAGTTGAAAAACAAATAGATATTTTTTATAAAAAAGAAAAAGCTGGAACCTACAGACCTGATTTTATTATCGAGAATAAGATTTTACTTGAAATTAAAGCTGTTTCTGAATTACCTGATGTTGTGGAGACACAATTGTATTATTATTTAAAAGCAAGTGAATATAAAATTGGATATCTAGTTAATTTTGGATCAAAAGACTTAGATATTAGAAGAAGGATTTATACCAAATAAATATTTAGCGAATTTTCGTTTAAGTTTAGTGGGGTTTAGTGTATGGATAAAATTACTGATTTTTTTAAAGGAGCAATCTCTGAACTTAAAAAAGTCGTTTGGCCAACCCGGAATGAGGCTTTGAAGATAACAGTGATTGTTATCATTTTTTCAGCCATTGTAGCGATAATTTTAGGTTCATTGGATTATATTTTTACCCAAAGTTTAAGATTTTTGATTGAATGGGCAGGGAAATAAAAATGAAAAATTAAAAATGAAAAACGAAAAGTCTAAAAATTTGAAGACCCTAATATATAACTTTTAATTTTTAACTTTAAACTTTTAACTTATTATTATGGCGAGACAACAGATACAAGAAAGAAACTGGTATGTGATTCATACTTATTCTGGGTATGAAGAAAAAGTAGCGGAGAACTTAAAACAAAGAATTGAATCTTTGGGAATGGAAGATAGAATTTTTAATGTTTTGGTTCCCAAAGAAAAACGAATTGAAATTAAAAATGGTCGTCGGAGAATTGTTGAAAAAAGAATTTTCCCCGGCTATGTTTTAGTAGAAATGGTTGTCACTGATGATTCCTGGTACATAGTTCGAAATACTCCCAACGTTACTGGTTTTGTTGGATCTGGGGTTACTCCAATTCCACTTTCAGAAAAAGAAGTGAAAAATATCCAGAAAAGAATGGGGGTTGAAGAACCTAAGTATAAGATTGATGTTAAAGTTGGAGATTTGGTAAGTATTAATGATGGTCCATTTAAAGGATTTGATGGCACTGTTAATGAAGTTGATGAGAGTAAGGGGAAAATTAGAGTTTTAGTTAATATGTTCGGCAGAGAAACGCCAGTTGAATTGGATTCACTTCAGGTGAAAAAAGT